>CAJAWH010000120.1 GCA_903945605.1 uncultured Methylococcaceae bacterium
ATTGAGTGGGAATGACCGTTCAAAAGCATATGCAGCAAGACTTAAGGGGTTAACCACCTAGCCCTCTTCCTGCAACGCAAACCCTCTATTGCCCTGTAATCCGCCAGTGTGCACCGCCACCAGCCGATGCCCTGGCTTAAAATAATGGCTTTTAATCAGCTCATACAGTCCGTAAAGCATTTTGCCGGTATACACAGGTTCTAAGGCAATGCCGGTTTGGCTTTGGAAACGGTCTATAAAGGCCAGCAGTGCTGGGGTGGTTTTGGCAAAACCACCGCAATGGTAATCGTGATTGATTAGCCAATTGTCCTGTGCGCCTGTCAGCATTTGGTGCACATCGCCGCTCAGGAATCCGGCATTTTTTAATGCGGCAAAACCCAGCACCGACACCGAGGCGGGGGCTTGGTTGATAAGCCCGGCTAAGGTTGTGCCTGTTCCGCAAGGTACGCACAAGGTATCGAAAGGCAAAGCAATTTCTGCCAGTAATTCGCCAACACCTAACAAGGCCAAAGCATGGGCGCCGCCTTCGGGTATCCAGTACTGGCCTTTTTTTAAGCCGGGCAATTCTTGGCTGCCCTGATACTCCCTGAGCGTCCTATAGTCGCTTCTCGACACAAACTGAAGCCTCATGCCAAAATTTTGCAGGTCGGTTAAGGTGGGCGTTAGCGTAGCGGGTGCTTCGCCACGGACAATCCCTAACGTATTGATGCCCAAGGCATGACCCACAAAGGCCAAGGCATGAAGATGGTTGGAATAAACACCGCCCATGCTGACCAAGGTATCGACAGGTTTGCCAGGCAATGACAGGGCATGGTTAAGGATATATTTAAGCTTGCGCCATTTGTTGCCGGACAATATTGGGTGCAATAAGTCATCGCGTTTAAGCCACAATTCCACCTGATAGGGTGCCAGTTCCGGGTCATTGATTTGGCTTAAGATGGATGACCCCAAGGCGCTTTCCAGTTGTGCCAGTTTGTCGTGCAACATACCGTGGATTACCCCAAAATACAAACGCGTGTGCTATCAAAAAAGCTAGGGGTTGTCGTGCTGGCTTCGACTTCGCTCAGCCAACGTCGTGCCTCAGCAGTGCCAACCGGGAAACAGGCTGCCATTTCGTCCAACCAATAATACCTTGTATAACAGCGCCTATCTAACTATAGCCATATTTTCTGACAAACCCTATTTTTACCAGCTGGGTGATCAGGCAGTAGCACGATAAAATTAACGCCAGCCACAGGAAATATTCGCCAGGCAGCGGCACAAAGCCTAATGCCGGGGCAACAGGCGAGAATGGCAAGTACAAGGCTATCGCCATAATGGCAAGGGTGACCATCAACATGGGCAAGGCGGGACGGCTCTGCAAAAAGGGGATTTTAGGGGTGCGGATGATATAGACTATCAAAGTCTGGGTCATCAGGCTTTCCACAAACCAGCCGGTTTGGAACAAAGCTTGTTGTTCTAGCGTGTTGGCTTGAAACACATACCACATCAGGGCATAGGTGGCATAGTCAAAAATGGAACTGATGGGGCCGATATAAAACATAAACCGTTGGATGTCACCCACCAGCCATTTTCTGGGCTTGGCCAGATAGTCGCGGTCAACGTTATCGAAAGGGATGCCGGTTTGCGAAAAATCGTAGAGCAGATTGTTCAGTAATATTTGCACCGGTTGCATCGGCAGGAATGGCAACAAGGCACTGGCGCCCAACACGCTGAACATGTTGCCAAAATTTGAGCTAGTGCCCATTTTGATGTATTTGACAATATTGCCAAAGGTTTTACGGCCTTCGCTAATGCCCGATTCCAGCACCAGCAGACTTTTTTCCAATAAGATAATGTCGGCGGATTCTTTGGCAATGTCCACGGCGGTATCGACCGATATGCCCACGTCTGCCTCCCTTAATGCCGCCGCATCGTTGATGCCATCGCCCATAAACCCGACAATATGGCCTTGCTGGCGCAGCACATGGATAATCCTTGATTTCTGTAAAGGTGACAGTTTGGCGAAAATGGTGGTGGTTTCGGCAATTTTGGCCAACTCGGTGTCGGACAGTTTTTCCAGGTCACTGCCCAATAATGTGCCATCAACAACCAAGCCGACATCTTTACAAGTCTTGCGGGCAATCACCGGATTGTCGCCGGTCAACACCTTCACTTGCACACCGCCCTGATGCAAGGCGGCAATGGCGGTGGCAGCAGAATCTTTTGGCGGGTCGAGGAAGGCAATCAGCCCCAACAAGATTAAATTTTGTTCATCAGCAATGGCATAGTTACGCTGCTCCAGCGGCAACTCTTTATAAGCCACGGCAATGACGCGCAGCCCGTCATTATTGAGCTGTCCGTTTAATCGGATGACCCGTGCCAAAATGTCGGCGTCTATCGGCACAATTTCACCGTTTATTTTAACCTGTGTGCACACTTGCAGCATCTCTTCCACCGCGCCTTTACAAATCAATTCATGGTGATGGTTTTGTTCTTCAATCACCACAGACATGCGCCGCCGCATAAAATCAAAAGGGATTTCATCAATTTTACTGAAGGCGTTTTCAATCTTTAGGGCTTCGTGCAGCTCAATGTGCTGCAACACCGCCACATCCAGCAAATTCTTAAGCCCCGTCTGGTAAAAACTGTTCAGAAAGGCAAATTCCAAGACTTCTTCGTTTTCTTCGCCGTCAATATCCAGATGCATTTCCAAGATAATCCGGTCTTGGGTCAATGTACCCGTCTTGTCGGTACAGAGAATATCCATAGCCCCAAAATTTTGAATAGCATCAATATTCTTAACGATCACCTTTTTGTTGGCCATGGCGATGGCACCACGCGCCAAATTGGCCGTGACAATCATCGGCAACATTTCCGGCGTTAAACCCACTGCAACGGAAAGTGCAAAGAAGAACGCTTCCGCCCAATTGCCCTTAATGATGCCATTGATCAAAAACACCACGGGGGCCATCACCAACATGAAGCGCAGCAACAAAAAGCTGACATCATTGATACCTTTGTCAAAACTGGTGGTGGTCTTATGGGCCACGATGGTTTTTGCCAGCGCCCCCAGATAGGTGCTGTTGCCGGTTTCGACCACCACAGCAGTACCCGAACCGCTGATCACGTTAGTGCCCAAAAAGCAGAGATTGGCCATTTCCAAGGGGTTTTGGCATTGCAACTGCTCGCCGGACAACAGCGGATGCTTTTCAACCGGCAACGATTCGCCCGTTAACGTGCCTTGACTGACAAACAAATCTTTGGCGGCAAGCAGACGCACATCGGCCGGAATCATATCGCCCGCACACAAGGACACCACATCACCCGGGACCAATAGCCTGATAGGGATTTCTTGGCGACCCGGGGCATCGACAGCAAGGGTCAGCCCCATATCTTGGGCCAAACTGGGTGAAATGTCCTTGCGCGGGTCTTTTCTGCTCACCGTTGCCGTGGTATGTACCATAGCCCGCAATTTTTCGGCTGCCAAACTAGACCGGAATTCCTGAGAAAAGCGTAGCAGCACGCTAAACAGCACCATTGCCACAATAATAATGGCCGCTTTGCTGTCCCCTGTCAGTAATGACACAATGGCTAAGACCATTAATAAAATCACCAACGGATTTTGTAGGGTCTTGAGAAATTGGATGTGCCATTTCAGCGGTTTTTCATGGGCAATTTCATTAAAACCCAGCTTTGCGCGGCGCAGATTGGCTTGCAGTTCGCTTAGCCCTTCGCTAGAGCTGTTCAGGGTTTGCAAAACGCTTTCGAGGTCGTTTTGCGCCAGCGCCAGCAATTGTGCCGACAGTAACGCATCAGTTGATGTGGCGGCCTGGCTCGGCTGGGCCGATGCCGCCTGCCAGCCCCACAGGCTTCTAAACACCGCTTTGCTACGGGAGTTGGATTGCATGGTCATTACTGGATAAATCCCTGGCTAAGTCAATAGCCCGTGATTATGCCAGATTGTGTAACACTATACTTAACCCGCTCAGATTTACGGATATTAATAAGGCGATGTCTGTTTGCGCTCAGCCCTACGGCATCTACGCAGTTTAATTTTTTACCACACTAGCAACCACAATATTGACAAGCACCAACAGCCTTACCATAATCTTATTTTCTGCTTAAGGAGCTAACGTAATGCAAACCACCCGTTTATCCAGCAAAGGACAAGTCATTATCCCGCAGGCTATACGCGATGCGTATCATTTAATTGCTGGGCAGGAGCTAGAAGTTGAAATGACCTCGCAAGGCATTTTGTTAAAAACTAACCATGCGTCACCTAAAACATCGGTCAACAGTTTGATTGGCTGCACCGGCTATCAGGGTAAAGCATTAAGCTTAAACGATATGGAAGAGGCCATTCAGCAAGGTGTTATTGCTGAATGGAGTGCTAATGATAGCAATTGACACCAATATCTTCGTCCGAATTGTCACCAATGACGACCCTAAACAAGCCCAACGTGCCGTTGATTTATTGCAACAACAGGTAGTCTTTATTGCTAAAACAGTTCTTTTAGAATTTGGAATGGTTGCTTCGTCATAGTTATGCGTTAGAGCGCCTCATCATTTTGGCGACTATGAACAAAATATTGGCCACGGATAATTTTACTATTGAGCAAAACAATGTCATGGCAAAGGCTCTTGAATGGTATGGACAAGGCTTGGATTTTGCCGATGCTCTCCATCTGGCATCTAGCTTACAGGCAGATCAGTTTGTTAGTTTCGATAAAAAACTCATAAAAATAGCAACAGAACTGAACATGGATATTATTTTTCTTGAGCCTTAACCTTGTATTTATCGATTGATCCGTGTCGGCGACTAACGGACGTATTTCCCTGAAGTGCCGCCTCCACTGTTTTTTTCCTCCCCCACGCCGCCAACGCTTGATTACTGTTGATTACTGTCAGCTTGGAAGTGCCAAAACCTTCAACGCCACAGCTTTCGGCTATCAATCCATTGCCCTACAGTTGGCAGACTATGCCAATGTCAATTATATGCACTACCCCCTGCATAACCAATGCTAAAATGCTGCTTTTTGGTTAACAGCTAGCCTTTGCCTTACATGGAATTTACTCTAAAAAATACCGATGGACATGCCCGGCGTGGGCAACTCCGTTTTGCCCGTGGCGTGGTGGAGACCCCCATTTTTATGCCAGTGGGCACTTACGGTGCGGTGAAATCTTTAACGCCTGAAGACCTGACCGGCATTGGGGCGCAGATTATTTTGGGCAACACCTTCCATCTGATGTTGCGCCCTACCACCGCAGTCATTAACGCGCATGGTGATCTGCATGACTTTATGCATTGGCAAAAACCCATTTTGACCGACTCTGGCGGTTTTCAAGTGTTCAGCTTGGGCGCTTTGCGTAAAATCACCGAACAAGGTGTAACCTTCCAATCGCCCATCAACGGCAGTAAAATTTTTATGGGCCCCGAAGAATCCATGCATGTGCAGTGCCAATTAGGCTCTGATATTGTCATGATCTTTGACGAATGCACCCCTTACCCCGCCAGTGTGGACGCAGCAGCCGACTCGATGCGTTTGTCGTTGCGCTGGGCACAACGCAGCAAAATCGCCCATGGTGAAAACCCCAATGCGCTGTTTGGCATTGTCCAAGGCGGCATGTACGGGCATTTACGCCAAGAATCCATTGCTGGCTTGGTGGACATCGGTTTCGATGGTTATGCAATTGGCGGCTTATCGGTCGGCGAACCCAAAGATGAGATGATGGCCACGCTGGACGCACTGCATCCCAACATGCCGGTTGACAAGCCCCGCTACCTGATGGGCGTAGGCACGCCGGAAGATTTGGTGGAGGCGGTGCAGCGCGGCATTGACATGTTTGATTGTGTGATGCCTACCCGTAACGCCCGCAACGGCCATTTGTTCACCCGTTTTGGGGTGATTAAAATCCGTAACAGCCAATACGAATTTGACAACCGCCCCTTGGATGACCAGTGTGGCTGTTATACCTGCCAAAATTACTCACGTGCCTATTTGCGGCATTTGGACAAATGCCAAGAGATGCTTGGCTCCAGACTTAACACTATCCATAACCTTTATTACTACCTAAGCCTGATGCAGGGCTTGCGTGAAGCCATTGAACAACAAACGCTGGCGGATTTTGTAAAAACGTTTTATAAGCAACGCGAAGCAGACAACCGACCGGACTAATATGGGCTGGAACATGCCGCCAAAAGCCTACAATCTGTTATGATTACCTGCCCCCAGCATTCATTTTTAACCCCTTCCCCACTTGTGAGAATTAGTTGTGTCTGAATTTACCGATGTTTCTGTTGTTAAAAAAGCCAACGTCTATTTCGATGGCAAAGTTAACAGCCGTACCCTGTGTTTTGCCGATGGCTCGAAGAAAACCCTAGGCTTTATGCTGCCTGGCGAATACACCTTTAACACCGCCGCCCCTGAATTGATGGAAATCCTGTCGGGCGAATTGCAAGTGTTGCTGCCCGGCAACGATGCTTGGCAAAACATAGCCAGTGGCGAATCGTTCCCGGTACCGGGTAACGCGCAATTTAGCGTTAAAGTCAGTCACTTTTGTGACTATTGCTGTTCGTTCCTTGACTGACCGGTGTGCAAAAAGTTGCCATTTTTGTTGATGTGCAGAACATTTACTACACCACCAAACAGTGTTACCAACGCCATTTTAATTACCGTGCTTTTTGGGCGGCAGCCACCACCGACCGGCAAGTGTTGGTTGCTTTTGCATACGCTATTGACAAAGGCGACAGCAAACAGCAAAGCTTCCAGCAAATATTGCGGCAACTGGGCTTTACCGTAAAGCTTAAGCCTTATATACAACGCAGCGATGGCTCAGCCAAAGGCGATTGGGATGTGGGCATCACCTTGGATGTGTTGGACTATGCCGCACAAGCGGATGTGATTGTGCTGGTGTCCGGTGACGGTGATTTTGATTTGCTGCTGGACAAAGCCCAGCAACATCATGTCCAAACCGAAGTCTATGGCGTAGCCAGTTTGACCGCCCCTTCTTTGATTACTGCCGCCAATCGTTTTATCGCGGTTGATGACCGCTTTCTGCTATAACCGCCATTTCATTTTATTGACTACCTAACGGATAACCCGCTTGATTTCTACAGCCAACATTACCATGCAATTTGGGGCAAAACCCCTATTTGAAAACATTTCCGTCAAATTTGGGGACAACAACCGCTACGGCCTGATTGGTGCTAACGGTTGCGGCAAATCCACTTTTATGAAAATCCTCAGCGGCGATTTGGAACCCACTGCTGGCAATGTCAGCCTGTCGCCCAATGAACGCCTGGGCACACTACGCCAAGACCAGTTTGCCTATGAAGATTGCACGGTCATTGACACCGTCATTATGGGCCATAAAGAACTTTGGCAAGTCAAACAAGAGCGTGACCGTATCTACTCGCTACCCGACATGTCCGAAGATGATGGCATGAAGGTTGCCGATTTGGAGGTGGAATTTGCTGAAATGGATGGCTACACGGCGGAATCACGTGCCGGTGAGATTTTATTGGGGCTGGACATTCCATTGGAACAGCATTTTGGCCTGATGAGCGCCGTAGCGCCTGGTTGGAAACTGCGGGTGCTGTTGGCGCAAGCATTGTTCGCCAACCCCGACATCATGTTGCTGGACGAACCGACCAACAACTTGGATATCAACACCATACGCTGGCTGGAAGATGTGCTGAACGAGCGCAACTGCACCATGATTATCATTTCGCATGACCGGCATTTTTTGAACAGTGTCTGCACCCACATGGCCGATATGGATTACGGCGAATTGCGCGTTTATCCCGGCAATTACGATGATTATATGATTGCCGTGACCGAAGTGCGCGAACGCCTGTTGTCCGGAAACGCCAAGAAAAAAGCGCAAATGGCGGAATTGCAAACATTTGTCAGCCGTTTTTCGGCGAACGCATCGAAAGCCCGGCAGGCCACTTCCCGCGCCAAACAGTTGGAAAAAATCAAACTGGATGAAGTCAAGCCGTCCAGCAGGGTCAGCCCTTTTATCCGCTTTGACCAAAGCAAAAAATTGCACCGTTTGGCATTGGAAGTGGAAAATGTCAGCAAAGGTTATGGTGGTGACCCGCTGTTCAAAAATCTTCGGCTCATGGTGGCGGCAGGCGAGCGGGTCGCGGTGATTGGCCCTAACGGTATTGGTAAATCGACTTTACTAAAAACCTTGGTGGGAGAACTGACCCCTGACACGGGTGAGGTAAAATGGGCGGAAAATTCCGAAGTGGGTTATTTTGCCCAAGACCACGCTGAAGACTTTGCCGAAAATATCAGCCTGATTGAATGGATAGGGCAATGGCGCAAAGACAGTGACGATGATCAAGCCATCCGCGGCACCTTGGGGCGGATGCTGTTTTCACATGACGACATCAACAAATCGGTGCAAGTGCTGTCCGGTGGTGAAAAAGGCCGCTTGTTGTTTGGTAAGCTAATATTGCAGAAGAACAATATAATGGTGATGGATGAACCCACCAACCATTTGGATATGGAGTCTATTGAAGCGCTGAATTCGGCACTGGAGAATTATCCCGGCACCTTGATCTTTGTCAGCCATGACCGCGAATTTGTGTCTTCTTTGGCGACGCGGATTATTGAACTGACTCCGCACGGGATAGTCGATTTCAATGGCAGTTATGAAGATTATCTGACCAGCCAGGCATAAGCTTTTTCTGCTTAAACCAAACTGATCCCCAAAAACCCAAGCCCGACATGGGCATCCCATGTCGGGCTTGGTTGTTAGCTTGTCACTGATCCTGAACTAC
>CAJAWH010000121.1 GCA_903945605.1 uncultured Methylococcaceae bacterium
CCCATCCCGAACTCGGAAGTGAAACCGCTTAGCGCCGATGATAGTGTGGCACTTTGCCATGCGAAAGTAGGGAATCGCCAAGCGCTTGAAAAAACAGCCCCCGCCATATCAACATGGCGGGGGCTTTTTTTTGGCTGAATTATTAGTATGGGTCACTTTATAAGTCCTACAATATTCCCTTATCCCTTATCCCTTATCCCTTATCCCTTATCCCTTATCCCTTATCCCTTATCCCTTATCCCTTATCCCTTATCCCTTATCCCTTATTTTGGCTGGACCATTCTTGCATCTCCTCATTATCTACGCGGTCATAGATTGCTTCAACCGACAGTGTTAATCCAATAGATTCAAATGTGATGGCATCGCCCAGGTAAAAAAATTCAGGCCGCCAATGCTTGCTTTTTCTAAGCACTTGTAAGCAAACGCTATCCTGCTCAACCAGTACGTACTCTTTTAAGCTTGGCAAGTTAATGTATTGGATAAGCTTTACCGTGGTATCCATCTTTTTGGTCGATTTAGATAACACTTCAACGATAATTACAGGGGAATTTGCAAAATAGCTATCCCCTTCAGTCTCGGTGCAATCAACTATCACATCAGGGTAAAAATAATTTTTCCCCAATGCCACTTTTATGTCTGCACTGAAAGTTGCACAGGGCGAGCCTTTCAGATGGTTTCTGAACTCACCAGCAAGATTACCCGATAAAATATTATGGTTTCGTTTGGAACCTGCCATAGCGTAGGCCAGACCATCATAATATTCTCGCCGGACATCAGAATAGGGTTCCGATTTTAAATATTCTTCTTCAGTCATAAGCCTGGCATCTGGCTGTGGTTTTTGTGTTAATGCCATAAGGCATTGCTCCGTTAATTCCGCATTAAATATTTGGGTGGTGACAGCAAAAAAAAAGCAAAGCCCCTTTTGGGACTTTGCTTTAGAAAAGCCTACTTAATAGTCGAATACTGGTATGGCTATGAAGAACCACACTCATACAACACCATTATTTAACCAAGCTTAACAGCACCCCAGCTGCAACAGCAGAGCCAATAACCCCCGCCACATTAGGCCCCATGGCATGCATCAATAAGAAGTTATGGGGATTGCTTTCCAGCCCTAGTTTATTGGCGACCCTTGCCGCCATAGGCACTGCCGACACCCCCGCAGCGCCAATCAAGGGATTGATTAAGGTGCTGCTAAAGCGGTTCATGATTTTGGCCATAATAACGCCAGCCGCAGTGCCGATGGCAAAGGCTATCGCGCCAAGACCTAAAATACCTAAGGTTTCCAATTGCAAAAAGGCGTGGGCATTTAATTTGGAGCCTACCGATAAACCCAAGAAAATGGTGACGATATTAATCAGTTCATTTTGCGCGGTTTGGCTTAAGCGTTCCACCACGCCGCAGGTGTTCATCAAATTGCCCAGTGCAAACATACCGATTAAAGGCGTGGCTGATGGTAGCAATAAAATTGACAGGATCAACAGCATTAACGGAAAAACAATTTTTTCCGTCTTGCTGACCACGCGCATTTGCTGCATTTCTATTTTGCGTTCAGCTTCTGTGGTCAATGCCCGCATAATCGGTGGTTGGATCAACGGCACCAAAGCCATGTAAGAGTAAGCGGCAACAGCAATTGCACCCAGCAAATCAGGGGCAAGCTTGGAAGCCACATAGATGGCTGTAGGGCCGTCCGCGCCGCCAATAATGCCAATGGCAGCGGCATCCCTAAGGGTAAAATGCATACCCGGTACAAGGTTCAGAGCCAATGCACCGAGCAAAGAGGCGAAAATGCCAAATTGTGCCGCTGCACCCAGCAACAGGGTTTTAGGGTTTGCCAGCATGGGGCCAAAGTCAGTCATTGCACCTACCCCCATAAAAATGAGCAGCGGAAATATGCCGGCCTTAATGCCAAAATACAAATAATAAAGTAAGCCGCCTTCTTCTGATATGCCCGCAACTGGAATATTGCTAAGCACTGCGCCAAAACCAATGGGCAGCAGCAGTAAAGGCTCAAAACCCTTCTTAATGGCCAGAAACAGTAGCAGGAAACCTACCAGAATCATAAAGGCTTGGCCGGGCGTAAAATTGTAAAGGCCGGTACTGTGCCAAAGTGAAATGAGATTTTCCATAAAGGGTGTCCCTTAATGCCTGTGGTTATAAAGTTATCAACGCGTTGCCACCCGCCACGGCACCGCCTTCCTTGACATGTACGGCACTGACAATGCCGGTGTATTTGGAACGTACTTCGGTTTCCATTTTCATCGCTTCCATAATAACAACAATATCACCCTCTGCCACAACACTGCCGACACTGACTAAAATTTTCAGGATATTGCCCGCCATAGGTGCGTTTACTGTGGAACCGCTGCTGGCGGTCGGAATAATATGTACCGTATCAGGCGCGGCGGGCAAAATATTCACTTCTGCGCCAGCAGGGCCAACAGCCACATTGAATAGCTTGCCGTCAACATTAACCGCATAGCTTTCAACTGGGTTATCATTCTTGGGGGCGTTGGCAGTGGCAAACGCTTCAGGATCAGGTGCCGCTTCAAATGCCGCAGGATTGCCACGATTGGCGAGGAATTTCCAGCCCACTTGTGCAAACATGCCGTTAATCAATGCGTCTTCTTCAAGATTGCCAGACAGCGTAACCCCTTCTGTTTTGGCTTTCTCCTGTACTTCAGCAATCAGCTTATCCATTTCCGCCGCCAATAAATCGGCAGGGCGGCAGGTAATGGCTTGCCCGCCAGCCAACACCCTTTCTTGCAACGAGGCATTGACTGGGGCAGGGGTTGCACCGTATTCGCCTTTTAACACCCCTGCAGTTTCTTTAGTGATGGTTTTATAGCGTTCGCCGCTCATCACATTAATCACCGCCTGGGTACCGACAATTTGCGAGGTCGGTGTCACCAAGGGGATAAAGCCCAAATCTTCACGGACGCGAGGAATTTCATGCATCACTTCGTCAAACTTATCAGAAGCGCCTTGCTCCTTAAGCTGGCTTTCCATATTGGTCAACATGCCGCCTGGCACTTGCGCGATCAAAATGCGGCTATCCACACCTTTTAGGCTACCTTCAAACTGTATATATTTTTTACGGACTTCACGGAAATATGCAGCAATTTCTTCCAGCTTCACCAGATCCAAACCCGTTGCCCGGGGCTGGTTTTCAAAACAGGCAACCAAAGATTCTGTGGCACTGTGCCCATAAGTCATGCTCATTGAGGAAATAGCGGTGTCAACATTGTCCACCCCAGCTTCGGCGGCCTTAAGCAAGGTAGGCACGCTGAGGCCTGTTGTGGCATGACAATGCAAATGTACAGGAATGGCTGTGCTTGCCTTCAGGCGGCTGACCAACTCAAACGCATCGTAAGGTTTGAGTAATCCGGCCATATCCTTAATGCACAGCGAATGGGCGCCCATATCTTCAATTTGTTTGCCCAAACTGACCCACATATCAATAGTGTGTACGGGGCTGGTGGTATAGGATATGGTGCCTTGGGCGTGCTTGCCGGTTGCCAAGGCGGCTTTGACCGCATGTTGGATATTGCGCATATCGTTCATTGCGTCAAAAATGCGGAACACGTCAATTCCATTGATGGCACAACGCTCAATGAATTTGTCCACCACGTCATCGGCATAATGCCGATAACCTAAAATGTTTTGTCCGCGCAACAGCATTTGCTGGCGGGTGTTAGGCATTGCCGCCTTGAGCAAACGCAAGCGTTCCCAAGGGTCTTCCCCTAAATAACGGATACAGGCATCAAAAGTGGCCCCGCCCCAAGATTCAATCGACCAATAGCCGATCTGGTCGAGCTTGGCACAAATGGGGAGCATATCTTCAATGCGTAAACGGGTGGCTAAAATGGATTGGTGTGCGTCCCGCAACACCACTTCAGTAATCGCTAAAGGTTGATGGTTATCGTTAGCCATGGTTCAGGTTTCTCCTTGAAGATACTGTCTATAATCTTGATAAATTAAATTTGGCCGCAAGCAGGATAGGACAAGCGCCCGCTTACGGCTTATGCTTGCTTCTGTACTGATGTATGGCGGCGGCTATGGCCGCAATAGTGGTTTTGTCAGGCGTGCCGCCCGATAATGTCGGAATGTTCAATATGGCGTTTTCCGGCACTTCAGGAAAAAAACGGCGCACCAATATTGACATGACATTTATTGCCCACACCAGCATCAGCAGAAATAAAAAAACAATGCTCATGCCAACAAACATTAACTCAACCCCACTGCTCATTAACTCTGCCATACTCTAGAACCTTGTGCTGAAAAGTCTTGAAACTATTGAAAATCTTATAAACCCGCCTACATTATGCATAAAACCCTAAGCCTTAACAAACTAAACTGGTTGGTATGGACAGTTTTTTTTTATAAATAATGGCTTAGTGCTACAGGGAGCAGCCTTTAAGAGGGATTCGGACAGGCTTGGCACGGTATAACCGATGGATAGCGTAGCCAAAATCCTCCGGTTTTTATTAGTCTTTACTCTAAGGTTGGCCTAGGCCAGCCCTCAGTCTTTTTCCCAATTATCCCGCAAAGTGACGGTGCGGTTGAACACCCGTTTGCTGTCGGTGCTGTCTACAGTATCCAAACAGAAATAGCCGGTACGCTCAAATTGGTAACGGTGTCCGGCTTGGGCATCGGCCAAGCTGGCTTCTATACGGCATTCAGGGATAATTTCCAGCGAATCAGGGTTTAATGCGGTCAGGAAATTAGCCTCGTTGTCCGGCTGTGGCACAGAAAATAGGCGGCTATACAAACGCACTTCCGCAGGATAAGAATGTGTTTCCGAAACCCAGTGGATAACGCCTTTCACTTTGCGGCCCTGAGGGTTTTTGCCTAGTGTGTCGGGATCGTAGCTACAGCGCAGCTCAGTGATCATGCCGTCAGCATTTTTAATAATATCGTTGCAGCGGATGACATAAGAACCCCGCAAGCGCACTTCGCCGCCCAACACCAAACGTTTGTATTTGGCGGGTGGATTTTCGGCAAAATCATCACGTTCGATCAGGATGGTTTTATCAAAAGGCACGAGGCGTTTGCCCAACTCTGGACGCTGGGGATGGTTGCTGATCTCCAATTGTTCAGTTTGTCCTTCAGGATAGTTTTCAATGACCACTTTTAACGGGTCAAGCACCGCCATGGCGCGAAGCGCGTTCTCGTTCAAGTCTTCACGGATGCAGTATTCCAACACGCCCATTTCAATCCATGAGTTTTGTTTGGTCAAGCCAATGCGTTCGCAAAAATCGCGTATCGCTTTGGGCGTGACACCGGCACGGCGTAAGCCTGCCAAGGTTGGCATACGCGGATCATCCCAACCGCTGACATGCTTTTCAGTGACCAATTGGTTCAACTTACGTTTGCTGACAATGGTGTATTCAAGTTGGAGCCGTGCAAACTCAATTTGTTGCGGGTGGCAAGGTGTCTGCAATTGCTCCAAAACCCAGTCGTACAAGGGGCGGTGGTCTTCAAACTCTAGCGTACACAGGGAATGGGTGATACCTTCCAATGCATCGGAAAGGCAATGGGTATAGTCGTACATGGGATAAATGCACCACGTATCGCCAGTGCGGTGATGGTGGACACGGCGTATCCTATAAATCGTCGGGTCACGCATGTTGATGTTGGGTGAGGCCATATCAATCTTGGCGCGTAACACATACTGGCCATCGGCAAATTCACCTGCCCGCATCCGTTGGAACAAGTCCAAATTTTCCGCTATCGGCCGCTCCCGGTCGGGGCTAGCTATGCCCGGTTCGGTCAATGTGCCGCGATTGGCGCGTATTTGCTCCGGCGTGGAACTGTCCACATAAGCCAAGCCTTGCTGGATTAGCTGTACGGCATAGTCATAAAGTTGCTCAAAATAATCCGAGGCGTGATGCAAGCCCGACCATTTGAAGCCAAGCCATTGCACATCACGCTCAATGGATTCCATGTATTCAATGCTTTCTTTTTCCGGATTAGTATCATCAAATCGCAAGTTACAAATGCCGTTATTTTCCAAGGCAATGCCAAAATTAAGGCAGATGGACTTGGCATGGCCAATATGCAGGTAGCCATTAGGTTCTGGCGGAAAACGGGTGGCGACCCGGCCGTTATGCTTGTTGCTTTTTAAATCAGCGGCAACGATTTGACGGATAAAATTGGCGGGCAATGCGGTATCGTTAATAGACATAATGTGGGTTTATTGGGCTAGAAAAAAGGGGCGGTAAAGGCGGGGCCCTAAGCGAGTGGTCTTTGTTTGCAATACTACTGGAATTGCCAAAACCAGTAAAGCTTGGTAAGGGACAACTAAGCATGATGCGTTGACGACCACATATTGGATTGTGGCTGTGCATGGTTTTGGTATCGCACCGCCAAGGTGTTGCATAACAGCAACGGAGTCACTCATTGAAGCCGATAAAAAAGTTTTCCAATCAACATGGAAATGACATAACCTGTCATGCCCGTGTGTTACGATTAAACCCGTAGACAATCACAAGGGTTCACGCATGACCGCAAAACCACGCCCCTCCGCACACGATACGGTTGCCACCCGTCTTGCCCAAATATTGATGCGCCTGAACAATGGCGACAAGCTGGACCCGCACCAGCTTGCCGAAGAGTTTGGCGTGTCCCCGCGCACCATCCAGCGCGACTTGCTGGAGCGGTTGGCGTTTTTGCCGTTCACCAAAGA
Organism: uncultured Methylococcaceae bacterium; assembly: GCA_903945605.1. Lineage (GTDB taxonomy): Bacteria > Pseudomonadota > Gammaproteobacteria > Methylococcales > Methylomonadaceae > Methylovulum. The sequence goes on from CAJAWH010000121.1 coordinate 6,689, forward strand.
GCAACAGCATTTTGTGCTGGAATCCCATTACTTCAGCAAACTCAGTGTGGGCGAAATCCAAAACTTTGCCGCCTTGTCCGGCATTAAAGCCCTGTTCCCCATCCTTGACAACCGCTTCCTGCGCGAACTGTTCGACACCCCGACTCACCAAGCCTATCTGGTCAATGGCTACCACTATGAAGACCTGTCCGACAAAACCAGCGCATTCAAGCAGCTTGAACAGGCCATTATTAAACACCAGCTCATCCATTTTAGCTACAAAGGCAAAAGCTACCGCAGCATTGCCCCCTACAAGCTGGTCAACAACAGCGGCATTTGGTATCTAGCAGCCAACGATGGCGATCAGCTTAAAGCCTTCTGCTTCAGCAAACTGGAAGCCCTGCAAGTGGATACACAGCAGTTTGTGCCCGACTCCCACACCCGCCAAAAAATTGAACAGGACGGCAGCATCTGGTTTAGCGCCCACAAACGCGAAGTGGTGCTAAAAATTGACCACAGCGCCGCCGCGTACTTTAAACGCCGCCAGCTATTGCCCAACCAGCACATTGACAAAGAGCTTGAAGACGGCGGGCTTATCGTGTCCTCGCGCATTGCCCATGACGAACAAATCTTGCCGCTGATCCAATATTGGCTGCCGCATGTGCACATCATCAGCCCCACCGACCTGCATGAAGCGTTGATGGGCAAACTCAGCAACTATTTGGCACAACAGGCTGTGCTTGCCAAAAAATGA
>CAJAWH010000122.1 GCA_903945605.1 uncultured Methylococcaceae bacterium
CCACCGGCAAATTCTGCGGTGTGTCTATACCGACCGGACAAGCTATTGGCACGACTATCAATAGCTGGATTTTCAATTTGCATATGGCAATGATATGGGGCTTGCCCTATAAGATTTTTGAGTGTTGCGTTGGAATTGTTATTGCCATGCTGTCCGTGACGGGGGTGTATATTTGGATTAAAAAGCGTAAGGCCAGAACTTGGGCGCAACAGCGCAGAAAAGCCCTGGCACCTGAGTCGACCTGAATCTTTGTTGCCATTGCAAGACCGCTTTTAAGCTAGGCAATAGCCTGTTTTACAACAGCAATATCAATTGTTAAGGCTTGATGTGCTTGGTGTGTGATATGCCATATTTACTATGGCATATCACACACTTTATCAGCCCAATGATAGATTTACCGGCTCTTTTGCTGGCACTGGCACGGCAAAGCGTAGCTATTTGGCGATTAGTAAAAATATGGCACAAATCATGCTGTTTATTATGGCAATTTTAAAAAACAGCCTGAAAAACACCATGCCGAGCCGCAAGCATTTTATTGACTTTTTGTTCCATAGCCATCGTGAGGAATTGTTGGCATTTGCTTGGCAACAGGCAGGCAGTGAAAACGCAGAGGATTTGGTACAAGAAGCTTATCTGCGGATGATGCAACACCCTAACCCTGAAGCGATTAAAAACCCACGGGCCTTCCTCTATAAGATTACCCGTAATTTGGGCATTGACCAACATCGTCGGCAAGCCACCCAAGCGCGTAAATTTAATACCCACTATACGGAATGCGAAGCGGATTTGGAGGCCGCCGCCGATCAGCAATTAGTGCCAGAAGAGCATTTGTCAGCCATGCAAACGCTTGACCGATTGGACAGTTTGTTAATGGAATTGCCCGAACTGACCCGCTATGCCTTTGTGCTGTATCGGTTGGAAGGTTTTTCCCATAACGAAGTGGCTGAGCGGCTCGGCATCTCGGTGCGTAGCTCCGAACGGCGCACCGCGCAAGCCGCACACCACATCCTCAGTTCCATCGGACAGTCGGTCTAAGCCGCCACGCAGCTTGGTCAATTGACCAAAGTACTGGTCGAATCAGTTTGGCTGGCGGTTTTGATCCGTCAAACCGTTATAATCACGGTTGCTGCAACCGTTGCCTATCCATCCAAAAATTTTACGGTATCTAATGCCTTCTTCAGAATCCCACCGGTCGTCTTCAGCACAGGAAGAAGCTATTGCTTGGGTGGTCAAGTTGCGCTCTGGCACTTGCACAACCGGACAGCGGCGGCAATTTTTCGTATGGATGGCTAAAAATCCTGAAAATGCAAAATGTTATGCCTTCTTTGATGCCCAATGGCGAAACTTGGATCAATTGAAAGGTTTGGATTTTCCGGTTCGTAGCCAAGCCTTACGTTATCGGCCTAGGCGGCAACGCTGGCGAAGCTTGGCGATGGCGGCCAGTTTTTTATTGGCAGCGGGGTTGACCGCTTTTACCCCCGATGGCTGGTATGGCTGGGAAGCAAGTTATGCGACGGCACGGGGCCGGCATGAAACCATCACGCTGGCCGATGGTTCCCGCCTGGAATTGAACACTGATACCGAGGTGAAGGTACACCTTAGCCATTGGCGGCGTTGTGTCGAACTGCTACGCGGCGAGGTTTTTTTTAGTGTTGCCCATGAGCCAGGCAGAGAGTTTGCCGTGATGGCCGCCAATGGCCGGATTGTGGATATTGGCACAGCATTTGATGTGTATGTTCAAGCCGATAAAGTGTCGGTGACTGTGGCACAAGGCAAGGTGCGCGTGGAGGCCAATGACAGCCTTGAATTAACGGAAAATCAAACGCTAGCGTATAACCGTAAGGGTAGCTTTATGCTTATCACTAACGGGAGTGCTGCTAACTTGACGGCTTGGCGGCAAGGGCAATTGGTTTTTAATGGCCGTAGGCTAGACGAAGTGCTTGCCGAACTGGGCCGTTACCACAATAGGCAGTTGTTTATAGCCGATTCATCATTAGGCAAACTCAAGGTCAGTGGGCGTTTTCATATCAACCAAGTGGACAGTGCGCTGGCGATTATTGCCTCAACCTTGCCGGTAAACATCCAACGGCCAGACCCCAATAGGGTAGTGCTGACAAGCCGTTAAGTTTTCAGCAGTTTGTTAAAACTATCATAAATTAGTATTTTTTTGGCGGTTTTTTATTGCCATTCCGTTTCATAAGCCAAAGAGCTTAAGAAATGGAGAACAATCATGAGGTTTTTACAACAGTCCCTGCTAATGGCCGGATTGGTGGCGGTGTCAGCAGGAATCAAGGCTGCCGACACTCGGCACAGTTTTAACATTGCCGCGCAAGATTTGGGCTCCGCCCTGCAACAACTGGCGGCCCAATCCGGTGCCGCCATTTTTTATGCTGCGGATAGTGTGTCAGGACATAAAGTTAAAGCCTTGGTTGGGCATTACACGCTAAATGCCGCGCTTACTGAACTGCTCTCAGGTTCTGGTTTGGTGTTCAGTTTATCCGCTGATAGTTCTGTCTCGGTAAGAAAACCCGCTGTGACGCAGCCTACTGATGCCGGCCCAGTAATGATGCCGAAAGTCAGGGTGGTTGCCAAAGGTATCGATAATCCCGATAGTTATAGCTACACCCACACCTCTACAGCCACCAAAACCGATACCCCGTTGATGGAAACGCCCATCAATATCCAGATTATTCCCCAGCAGGTGATTAAAGACCAGTTATCCACCACCTTAGACCGTACTTTGCAGAATGTCAGCGGTGTGGTGTCGAATTCTTGGAGTGGCTATGGCGAAGAATCCATCACCATACGGGGATTTCAGACCAGTACGGTCTATGTGGATGGTTTCCGGTTGATCGAATACGGGGGCTTTGGTTTACGGAACATATCCAATGCCCAAAGTGTTGAGGTGATGAAAGGGGCGGCTGCGGCTTTGTACGGTGCCAATGAGCCGGGTGGTATTGTCAATATTGTCACTAAACAGCCGCAGGCCAAGCCTTATTATGCAGTGTCACAATCGTTTGGTTCTTGGAACCACTATCTGACCAACGTTGACAGCACGGGCGCCATCAATGAATCCAAAAACTTGATGTATCGGGTCAATATCAATTACGACACCGCCGACTCCTGGCGGCAGATTGACCAGACCCAAAAACTGTTTGTTGCGCCCAGTTTTAAAGAGGGTGTAAATAAAACCGTGTAACCGCTTATTTTTGAATGCCATAAAATATGGCACTAAAGGAGGAAAAAATGAGCGACATGATAACAGACCCCAAAATGATTTCAGCC
>CAJAWH010000123.1 GCA_903945605.1 uncultured Methylococcaceae bacterium
AAGTTAGCCGCAGCACGGATGGCGAGGAAGGAAAGACGGCTAAATAATGTGGAATTGGCGGTGTGTCAGCCCCTGGCTAACGCCGCATAATTCCATTGTTCGTGGAGGGGCGAAGTCCAAGTTCATCTGAAGCATTACAATTTATGGCTTGCAGAGCAGCAGGACTATTATCGACAGTAGTCTTAGTTATGACAATCGCTTTTTTAACACATTTTTTGGCAGGGAGGTCAGTGCCGCAGAAGAAGCTCTGATTAATTCAAAATCAATCATGCCCTTCAATATTAATAGCCAAAAAAAGCTGGCGGGGTACGGGATAAGCCCGCCCCGCCGCCCCCTTATTTGCTAGGCGTATTCTCAGCTTTCAAGGCCTCCAGCAATTCTTTTGCGGGTACATAGCCCGGATAGACATTGCCTTTTTCAGTGACAATCATAGGGGTGCCGCGCACTTGGAAAACTTCTGCCAATTTCATGTGTTCATCCACCGGATTTTCACAGGTTTGCATGTCGATTTTTTGGTCTTTTTTGGCAGCAGTCAAAGCGGCGTTGCGGTCTTTGGCGCACCAAACGGCTACGGCTTTCTTATACGATTCGGAATCTTTGCCGGCCCTTGGGTAGAACAGATATTGGATGGTGATACCTTCCGCCAAGTACGAATCGATTTCTGAATGCAGTTTACGGCAATAGCCACAGTCTATATCGGTGAAGATACTGACCGTGTATTTAGGTATTTTCGCTTTGAAAACGATTTTTTTATCGCCCAGTTTGCTGATGGCATTCTTTCTGACATCCGCCAGCTTTTCTTCGGTCAAATCTTTTTTGTTGGCAATGTCAATCAAATGCCCTTGAAAAGCATAATGTGCATCGCTGGACATATAAATCAAGGCATTGTCGACAGAGACTTCATAAACCCCTTTGACGGGTGATTCTTTGATGCTTTCAATTTTTGTGCTGGGCATGGTTTTGCTGATTTCGGCCTTAATGGCTACCTCATCGGCATGGCTGGCAGCAGTGCCTAGGGTTGCCAATGATAAGGTGGTGAGCAAGATATATTTTTTCATGGCGATCTCAGAGTGCTTTTAAAATGGTTGCGTTAAAAATCAGTGTATTAATGTTGTTGCTGGTCAGGCTATGCGGCCTGATTTTTTATTGGAATAGGCGTGAGATATCCATAAACATCGCCAATGCCATGAGTGTCATTAAGGCAGCCATGCCTATTTGTTGGAAAAACAGTTGCGCTTTTTCAGATAACGGCTTGCCTTTAACCGCTTCAATGGCAAGAAACAGCAAATGCCCGCCGTCCAGCACAGGCACGGGCAATAGGTTTAGCACACCTAAGCTGACGCTGACCAAGGCCATAAACTTTAAAAAAGGCACCAGTCCCATAGTGGCGGATTGGCCTGCATATTGGGCTATGCTGATCGGCCCGCTTAGGTTTTCGACCGAGGCTTTGCCGATAAACATCTTGCCCATCATGGTCAGGGTGCTGTGGGCATAGAAATAGGTTGCTTTGAAAGCTTCAGGCACTGCCGCCAAGGGTGATAATGAATATTCCACACTTACGGCTTTTATCAGCTCTTCTGGCACATTGACCGATGCGCCAATTTTGCCTTCTGTTTTGTCACCGACCGGGACACTTTTGGGGATGATGACAAGTGCCATTTGTTGGCCTTCACGGCTAATCACCAAGCTGATGGGGATGCTGGGGTGGGCTTTGACATAATCCACCCATTGCAGCCATTCGTGGATGCCAATGCCATCGGCACTGATGATTAAATCGCCGGATTTTAGGTTGGCGGCCATAGCGGCGCTATCGGGCAAAACTTTGCCAATGATGGGTTTTAACTTGGGTGACCAAGGTTGCAGGCCAAGCCGTTGGTACAGTATTTCTGGGTTTTGGCTATCTTCATCGGTCAACTTTAAGGTGCGTATGGCGGCTAACTGACCGTTTGAGGCATTGCTTTGCACGGCCACGTCAAGCTGGTGTTCGCCTTCCAGTGCGGAGGACACCAAAACCGTCATCGCTTCTGTCCATGTCGGCGTTGCCTTGCCGTTGACCGACAGTATTTCATCGCCTTCGATAAAACCGGCTTGGGCGGCAAGGGTTTGTGGTTTGATCGCCCCAATAATAGGCTTGATGCCGGGTTCGCCGATCACCAAAACGCCCCAAAACAACAGCACTGCCAGCACCAAGTTGAATAGCGGGCCAGCGGCTATAATCGCCGTCCTTGCCCAGATTGGCTGACGGTTGAAGGTGTGCGGCAGGTCTGCCTCGGGCACGTCGCCTTCCCGCTCATCGGCCATTTTTACATAGCCACCTAGCGGAATGGCTGATAGGGCATATTGTGTTGAGGCGGTGTTTTTTTGATGCTGCCAAATGATTTTGCCAAAACCGATGGAAAAAATCAGGACTTTCACCCCAATTTTACGTGCCACCCAAAAATGTCCAAATTCATGGATAGAAACCAGTAGGCCAATGGCGACAATGAAGTAGAAAAGGGTATGAATGAAATCCATCATTAGGTCAGTAAGGCTATGGCTTGCTTGGCTAACACTCTGGCCTGTTGGTCGGCCTGCAAAATCAGTTCCAGGTGACTGGCTGAGGTGGGTTGGGTGGCATCCATACAGCGTTCAATGATGATAGGGATATCGGTGAAGCGGATTGTATCATTCAAAAACGCTTCCACAGCGATTTCATTGGCGGCATTCAATACGGTGGGCATGATGCCGCCTGCGCCGATAGCGCGATAGGCCAAGCGTAGGCAGGGAAAGCGTTGCAAATCAGGTTCTTCAAAATCCATTTGCCGGACATTAAAAATATTGAGTGGTTCGGCGCCCGATTCGAAGCGATCAGGGGACGCTAGGGCATGGGCTATGGGTATACGCATGTCCGGGTTGCCCATTTGTGCCAACACCGTGCCATCAATATAATCAACCATTGAATGGATGACGCTTTGCGGATGGATAACAACTTGTATCTGTTCCGGCTTCATATTGAACAATAAGCAGGCTTCGATCATCTCCAAGCCTTTGTTCATCATGGTTGCCGAGTCTACGGAAATTTTCTTGCCCATATCCCAGTTAGGGTGGGCAACGGCTTGCGCGGGGGTCACTAACGGCAATTGTTCCAAGGGCAGGCAGCGGAACGGGCCGCCAGATGCAGTAAGCAAAATGCGCCGGGCTGTTGTTGCAGGCTTGCCAGTTTGGTAGCCAGCGGGCATACATTGGAAAATGGCATTATGTTCGCTGTCAATGGGCAATAATTGCGCCCCTGATTCAGCAACCGCTTGCATAAACAAGTCACCGGACATCACCAGCGCTTCTTTGTTGGCCAATAAAACCGTTTTACCCGCTTTGGCGGCCGCCAAGGTTGGCAATAAACCAGCGGCTCCGACAATGGCCGCCATTACTGAGTCAACCTCATCTAAGGTGGCGACTTCAGCCAATGCGGCCGGGCCAGACAAGACTCTAATGTCGGCAATGGCGGTGCCGTGCAGTTGTTGTTTGAATTCTGCCGCTTTGCTTTCATTGACCACAACCACCACTTGTGGGCGGTGTGCCAAGCATTGTTCAAACAACGCAGCGATATTGTGGTTGGCGGTCAGTGCAACTACCTTGTAAAGGTTGGGATGTCGCCCAACCACATCTAAGGTGCTGACGCCAATAGAGCCGGTGGCACCGAGTATGCATAAACCTTTCATGAAACCTGCCTGTAGATTAAGAAGATACCGGCATAGAATAACGGTACGGCGGCAATCGCGCTATCAATCCTGTCCAACACGCCACCATGCCCGGGCAGCAGCGAGCCGCTGTCCTTAACACCGCGCTGGCGCTTGGCTATGCTGATGAACAGGTCGCCATAAATGGAGATCAATACCGTCATCGCGGATAACAGCACAAAGTCAGACGCAATGATAAAGGGGAAGCCGTAAATAAGGCTTAATATAATGGCACACGCTACGCCCGAAATTAACGCACCATACATGCCCGCCACCGTTTTGCCTGGGCTAATGTCGGGGGATAGCTTGGTGGTGCCGAATTTGCCGCCAGCAAAGTAAGCGGTAATGTCGGCAACCCAGATCAACACCATAAAATACAACGTCATTTCCGCGCCATAAAAAGACCTTAGTCGGGTTATAAACATCCAACAGGATAGCAGGATGAAAAAACCAATCAGGGCTTTCTGCCATGTTTTGGGCTGCAATGCCAAAATGCCCAGCGGGGCGTTGCGCACCAACAGCATAATCGCCAACCAGAACATCACGGGCGGAATGACCAGCCACTCCAAAATACCGGAATAAGATCGGACATCTGTCCAATCAAAGGTTTGCGAAACCAGCTCCAGAATTTGTGTCCAAAATTGGATACCCAGCATTGGCAAAAGCATCAGCAACAAAAAAAGTACGCGCTTGAACAGCGGGTTGATACCGGCAAGGTATGACCATTCCCAGCCACCAATAAGAATGATGATCCCTAAACACAGCGATAAGTATTCTGCAGGAAGTTTGACTACGGCCATGGCGAGTAGGCTTGCCAAGATAGATGCCGTGATAATTCTTTTTAATAACATATTCTTATAATTTTTTTCTAGAGATTTAAGAGGGGGCGGTTATGCCCGCTATTTGTTCGCTGGTATGGCCAAAGCGTCGTTCCCGACCTTGGAAGCTGACAATGGCTTGATCCAATGTCGTTTCGTTGAAATCAGGCCAGAGCGTGTCGGTGAAATACATCTCCGTATAGGCCAATTGCCATAACATAAAGTTACTGACCCGTTGTTCGCCGCCCGTCCGTATGAACAGGTCGGGGTTTGGCAAGTCCGCCGTGGACAGGTGCTGGTTAAGCAACTCCGCGTCGATGGCCTGCTCGGGCAGTTGTCCATTGGCCATTTTGTCGATGATGGTTTGGCAGGCTTGGCAGATATCCCATTGACCACCATAATTGACCGCGATAACCAGAGTCAGTGCCGTGTTGCTTTGAGTCTGTGCTTCCGCATCGGTCATCATGTCTTGCAATGCGGCAGAAAATGCCGCGCGGTCGCCGATGAATTTCAAACGGATATTGTTTTTTTTCAGTTTGTTGATTTCACTTTGCAAGGTTGATAAAAACAAGCTCATCAGCAAAGTGACTTCCTCTTCGGGGCGGCGCCAATTTTCGCTGCTGAACGCGAATAGGGACAACACCTCAATTTTTAGCTGACCGCAATATTCAACAATTTTGCGTACCGTTTTGACACCTGCCCGATGGCCTAAGCCCCTCGGCATAAAGCGCTGCTGTGCCCAACGGCCATTGCCATCCATAATAATGGCTATGTGCCGGGGCATAGTTGCTGCAGGGCGGGTTAGGTCATCTTTTGGCATTAATGTATCCTGATTACATGGAAAGCAAGTCGGCTTCTTTTGCTTCCAGTAATTTTTCAATTTCTTTGACGTACTGGTCGGTGAGTTTTTGGATTTTTTCTTCGCCCGCCCTTGCTTCGTCCTCGGAAATCAGTTTTTCTTTTAGGGCATCCTTGATTTCAGAATTGGCATCGCGGCGGATATTGCGTACCGCAACGCGACCGTTTTCGGCCTCGTTTTTGACCACTTTGACCAAACTGCGGCGACGTTCTTCGGTCAGCGGTGGCAGCGGAATGCGGATTACCATGCCGTTAACGGCAGGATTAAGGCCAAGGTCTGATTTTAAAATAGCTTTTTCTATGGCCTGCACCATGGGTTTTTCCCAAGGCGTGATGGATAAGGTGCGGGCATCTTCAACGGCAATATTGGCGACTTGCGACAAGGCTGTTTCAGTGCCGTAATAAGACACGCTGATTTGGTCCAAAAGGCTAGGATGTGCACGCCCTGTCCTGATTTTGGAGAATTCGTGCTTTAAGGATTCGATGCTTTTGCCCATACGGGTGGTGGCATCTTTTTGAATGTCATTAATCATTAGTCGGTTCCCCGTTCAATTAAAGTGCCCACGTCTTCACCCTGCATCAGACGCATTATGGCACCCTGATCAAAAATATCCATAACCCGCATTGGCACGTTATTGTCGCGGCACAGCACCAACGCGGTGGTGTCCATCACATTCAGGCGCTGATCCAATGCTTCGTCATAAGTCAGTTGCGGATAAAACACCGCATCGGCAACTTTATGCGGGTCGGCGGAGTAGACACCTTTGACCTTGGTGGCTTTAATCATTAGGTCGGCATTGATTTCAATGGCACGTAGACTGGCGGCAGAATCAGTGGTGAAAAATGGATTGCCAGTACCAGCGGCAAATACCACCACACGGCCTTTTTCGAGATGCCGGACAGCGCGGCGACGGATATAGTCTTCGCAGACTTGGTTGATTTTTAGTGCCGACATAACGCGGACGGGCTGGCCAAGGTATTCCAGTGCGTCTTGTAGCGCCAGCGCATTGATGACGGTCGCCAACATGCCCATTTGGTCGCCTGTGACGCGGTCTAGGCCTTCGGATGCCTTTTGTGCGCCGCGCAAGATGTTGCCGCCACCTATCACCAAGCCAACTTGTAGCCCAGTGTCACACAATTCTTTGATTTCATTTGCCAAGCGCTTGACGATGTCGGCATCGATGCTGCCGCCCGACTCGCTCATTAATGCCTCACCACTTAGCTTAAGTAAAATTCTCTGATAGATCAATTGGGTCATTGTAGGATAAGAGGTTAAAGGTTAAGTGGTTGTTAAGGGGTTGCGTTAAAATTATGCGCGTACAGCACCTGCCTGGCTTAAGGCGGGTTTAAAGTGGCGGATAATTTTACCGCAACGGCTTATGCGTTTGGGTGCTGGCGGCAACAGGCAGGGGTTAGCCCGCCTATTAACCGGAGCAGGGCGTGTTTTAGTGTGCCCGCACTTGTGCCATCACTTCTTCGGCAAAGTTTTCTTCTTTTTTCTCTATCCCTTCGCCTACTTCAAAGCGGCTGAAACGGATAACGGCATTGCCTTTACCTGCCACTAATTTGCCAACGGTGGTTTTGTCGTCCTTAACAAAAGGCTGGCCATTTAAAGTGATTTCCGCCAAGAACTTGCTGATACGTCCCATCACCATTTTTTCGATGATCTCAGCAGGCTTGCCGCTTTCCGCCGCTTGGGCCATAAAGATTTCTTTTTCTTTTTCGATCGACTCGGCAGACACTTCGTTTTCAGAAACACATTCTGGCTTGCAAGCGGCAATGTGCATGGCGACATCTTTGCCCAATTCGTTGTCCATAGCAGCCAATTCAACGATCACGCCAATTTTGCTGCCATGCAGATAACAGGCGGTGCCGCCTTCAGATTGGAATTTCTCGAAGCGTCTGATGGTGATGTTTTCGCCCAGTTTGGATACCAAGCCACGGCGCATTTCGTCAACAGTCACACCGTCTTCCAAAGGCATGGCCAGTAGCTGCTCTTCGTTTTCGATGTCCGCGTTTAGCAGGCCGCTGGTGATGCTTTTGACAAAGTTGACAAAATCATCCGCTTTGGCAACAAAATCGGTTTCACAATTGACATCAACAATGGCAACGGCTTTGCCATCGGCACTGGTTTCCACGCCAATGATACCCTCAGCGGCGATACGTCCAGATTTTTTGTCGGCACGTGCCAAACCGGCTTTACGCATGTTTTCAATGGCCAATTCCATGTCGCCATTGGCTTCAACTAAGGCTTTTTTGCACTCCATCATGCCGGAGCTGGTGCGTTCCCGCAGTTCTTTTACCATGCCTGCGCTAATTGTAATACTCATGTTTAGTCCTCAATGGTGTGGTCACTATAAAAACGCCCCCATAAGGAGGCGTTCTTTGGTTTAGACGGCTTGTGCACAACAGGGCTTCCTGTCATGCTGAAATTATTCGGCGGCGGTTTCCGCTTCCTCCACGAAGTCATCGCTTTTGGCGGACAAACCTAAAGTGGCGGATTTGGCCTCCAACACAGCGGCTGACACGCTTTCGCAATACAGCTTGACGGCACGGATGGAGTCATCGTTGCCCGGGATCACATAATCAATTTTTTCCGGTGAGTTATTAGAATCCACTACACCGACGACGGGGATGCCCAGTTTTTTGGCTTCGCTGATGGCGTTTTTTTCGTAGCCCACGTCAAGGATAAAGATCACATCAGGCACGCCTTTCATGTCTTTAATACCGCCTAAGCTACGTTCCAGTTTTTCCAGCTCGCGTTCCATGCCCAAGGCTTCTTTTTTGCCAAAGCGTTGGTATAAAGTGCCGTCGGCCTTCATGGCTTCCAGTTCTTTTAGTCGGGCGATAGATTTTTTGATGGTTTTAAAGTTGGTCATCATGCCACCTAGCCAACGGTGGTTGACGTAGGGCATACCACAGCGCAGCGCTTCTTCGGCAACCACTTTGCGTGCGGCTTTTTTGGTGCCGACAAACAAAATAGTGCCTTTGTTGGCAGCCATTTGACCCAAGTAATTCATTGCGTCATTGAATAACGGGAGTGTTTTTTCCAAATCAATGATATGGATTTTGTTACGCGAACCAAACAGGTAGTTAGCCATTTTGGGATTCCAGTAACGGGTTTGGTGACCAAAGTGGACACCCGCTTCAAGCATTTGACGCATGGATACTGCTGCCATTTATTTCTCCTTGGATAATTTCCGGGCTATGCCCGGTTGGGTTGGGCCTCCGCCTATCCCGTTTAGCAACCTGCACCCTAATTAAAATTAGATGCGGGCACCCTGCCAGACGTGACGATAAGCGTGAGTATTAATTTAAAAATGAACTTAGCTTTATACCATAATAAGCTTTTTACAACAAGCCAATTTCTGTTAGACTTATTCCCATTGCCTAGCTTGGTTTATTGGTTACAGACCGCCTAAACCCTTTACAGTCCGATCTATTTTATTCATGAGCATAGTTATAAAAACCGCCGCCGAAATTGAAAAAATGCGTGTTGCCGGACGCTTGGCGGCTGAAGTGTTGGAGATGATCGAAGGGCATGTGGTGCCGGGCGTGACCACTGCCTATCTTGACCAATTGTGCCATGATTATATTGTCAATGTGCAGGATGCCATTCCGGCGCCGCTTAACTATCACGGCTTCCCCAAATCCATTTGCACATCGGTCAATTTTCAAGTATGCCACGGCATCCCCAACGAAAAAAAATTAAAATCCGGAGATATCGTCAATATTGACATCACTGTCATTAAGGAAGGCTACCACGGCGACACCAGCATGATGTTTTGTGTGGGCGAGGTAAGCCCTTATGCCAAGCGCTTGGTGAGGATTGCCCGCGAGTCAATGTTTTTGGGCATTGAGCAGGTCAAGCCTGGCGCCACCTTGGGCGATATCGGCTTTGCCATCCAGCAGCACGTCGAGGGCAACCGTTATTCGGTGGTCAGGGAGTTTTGCGGGCACGGCATCGGCAAAAAGTTCCATGAGGAGCCACAGGTGCTGCATTATGGCAAACCGGGTACCGGCGAGGTGTTGGCGGATGGCATGATCATCACTATCGAGCCCATGATCAACCTCGGCAAACGTCATGTCAAAGTGCTGGCGGACGGCTGGACGGCCGTCACTAAAGACCGTAGCCTTTCCGCACAGTGGGAACATACCGTTTTGGTCACGTCAACTGGCTATGAAATACTGACCTTACGCCAAGAAGAAATGTGAGCTATGGACAATGATACTATCGCGCTGTTTGCGCAAGCCGATTACCTGCAGGCTTTCAAACAGCTGCTTAAGCACAAAGATATGCAACTGCAACAACAGTTCAATCCATTCAGCTCGGTTTCCAACTTGCTGAAAGAACGCTCTGATTGCATCGACCACTTGCTGGCTGCGGCTTGGCAGCATTTTCTTGGCGACCTGGCGGGGCATTTGGGCTTGGTGGCGGTGGGTGGTTACGGGCGGCGCGAATTATTCCCGTATTCTGACATTGATATTTTGGTGCTTCTGGATGTCAAGAGCGCGCATGCCTGCCATGGGCCGCTCGCTGATTTTTTTACCTTTCTATGGGATATAGGGCTAAAGCTCGGGCAAAGTGTACGCACGATAGAAGAGTGCATCAGCTTGGCGGTTGCCGACCAGACCATTATGACCAGCCTGACGGAAATCCGCTTGTTGGCAGGCAGCCCGGGGCTTTTTGAGCAGCTTAAAATCAGCACGTCTCCCGACCGGATATGGCCTTCTGACCATTTTTTCACGGCAAAAATGGAAGAACAACGCCAACGTTATGCCAAATTTCACGATACGGCTTACAACTTGGAGCCGAACGTCAAAGAAGGGCCAGGGGGCTTGCGTGATATGCAGGTGGTGGCTTGGGTGTTCAAGCGCCATTACCACGCCACCACGCTTAAGGAATTGATTAAATATGGCTTTATGCCGGAATCCGAATACCTTGAGCTGATCGCTGCCCGTGATGTGTTATGGCGCATCCGCTACGCGCTGCATTTGCTGACGGGGCGCGGAGAAGACCGGCTGTTGTTTGATTATCAGCGTGAACTGGCTCAGCAGTTTGGTTTTAGTGCGGGGACGCAGTCCAGCAATCAAGATGTTGAACAGTTCATGCAGTTTTATTTTAAGACTGTGCAAGGCTTGGAACGCTTGAATGAAATGTTGCTGCAATTGTTCAATGAACGCTTTGTGTGCGGCGAAAGCGGTTGCAAGCCGACTGACATTAATGACCATTTTATTGCCATTAACCGCTATATTGAAGCAGTTGACGAACAAGTCTTTGAACGTGAGCCGTTGTTGTTGCTGGAGATTTTCCTGTTGCTACAGCAAGACCCCGGGCTGGATGGCATCCGTGCCACAACCATCCGCCTGATCCGTAAAAACCTGCATTTGATTAATGATGACTTCCGCAACAATAAAACGGCAAACCGTTATTTTATAGACATTTTCCGGCAATCTAACGGTATCACCCATTTGCTGCGGCGGATGAACCGCTATGGCGTGTTGGCGGCCTATTTGCCCGCTTTTGCCAATATTGTGGCACGGATGCAATACGATTTGTTCCATATTTATACGGTCGATGAGCATACCTTGTTTGTTGTCCGTAATTTGCGCCGCCTCTCTTTGCAAGGGCATAGCCATGAGCTGCCTTTTTGCAGCACGATTTTCCAGTTAGTGCCCAAGCCGGAAGTGCTGTATCTGGCCGCTTTGTTCCATGACATCGCCAAAGGAATGGGAGGGGACCATTCCACAGTGGGGCAAGAGATCGCCACAGCATTTTGTGAGCAGCACGGTTTGTCCAGGCAGGACACCAAATTGGTGGCTTGGTTGGTGCGTAATCATCTCATCATGTCCATGACCGCCCAACGCAAAGACATCAGCGATGCCGATGTGGTGCATAGTTTCGCCTGCCAAGTTGGCAGCATCAACTACCTAAACCATCTGTATTTGCTGACGGTGGCGGACATCCGCGCCACCAGCCCGCAGCTTTGGAATTCGTGGAAGGATTATTTGCTCAGGGAGCTTTACACCGCCACGCACAGCACCTTGCATAAGGGCTTGCAAAACCCCGTGGCGATTGCCGACCGCTTGCGTGAGAACAAAAAGGAGGCTATGGACGAATTGCTCAAATTAGGCATGTCCCAAGCAGCCATTGAAGCCACGTGGCAATGTGCACCGGATGATTATTTCATGCGCTACTCCGCTGATGAAATCGCTTGGCATAGCCAAGCCATTTCACTGTGCAGCCCACAGGATTTGCCATTGGTGCTGTTTCGCCCTGAAACCCGTCGCGGCAGTGCCGAAGTGTTTGTTTACGGTAAAAATGAGGGGGCCATTTTTTCGCTCAGCACGGCAACCCTAGACCAGCTTGGCCTGTCCATCCTTGATGCCCGTATTATGACCACGCTCAACAATTATGTATTGAACAGTTTCCAGATTCTTGAGCAATCCGGCAAACCTATCAATGACAGTTGTCGGCAAGCGCATATTTGCATGGCGTTACGCAACAACCTTTCCAAGCAAGCGGTGAACGGGCAAGGCAACATCCACCGCCAATCCCGGCAAGCGAAACATTTCCCGATTCCGACCAGTATCGCCTTCCACCGCGATCCCTCAGGCCGACAAACCGTGATGGAGCTTATCACCACCGACCGGATCGGCTTGCTGTCAAAAATAGGGCAGGCGTTTGTCCAGCAAGGCATTAGCTTGCACAGCGCCAAAATCACCACCATAGGCAGCCGGGTTGAAGATATGTTTTACATTGCCGACCTGCAAGGCCAGCCCATTGATGATTTGGGCTGGCAAGCCGGTATCCGTGAAGAAATTTTAAAAACCTTGGCCAGTGATGCGGAAACGCTTGTTTAATGGCCAAGGCTAGAGAAATGCGTGACAAGAACTGGCTGTCACAGTAAATTCATTGTATCCCGACCGTTATCTATTTTACAATCCGACTGGCCAGTGAGAGTTGGGTGGCTTTTACCTTATATCGGCTTGTTGTATCAAATAGGGCGTACAGCCCTAACACACTATTATTGACAAGAACAATTTGGAGGATGCTAATGTTTAAAATTCGTTTACTGATTACTGCCCTGGCTTTGGCGGGTTCCATCTCCGTTGCCTCTGCTTGGGAAGCCCTGCCAACGCAAGCCCCTGCACCGGCGGACAATGAAACCACGCCAGCCAAAGTGGCGCTAGGGCAAATGCTCTATCATGACCCGCGCCTGTCATCAACAGGCACCGTGTCCTGTGCGTCGTGCCATAACACCATGCTGGGCGGCGAAGACAACCGCGCCAATTCCATGGGCGTGAATGGTCAAACCGGTGGCCGTAGCGCACCGACGGTTTGGAACTCGGCCTTTAATGCTGTGCAATTTTGGGATGGCAGGGCCGCCAGCTTGGAAGCCCAAGCCGCCGGGCCAGTGACCAACCCTATCGAAATGGGCATGAAAAGCTGGGATGATGTGGTTGCCCGGTTAAAAGAAATCGAAGGCTACAAGACCGCTTTCGCTGAAGCTTTCGGGGGTCAAGATGCCATTTCCCAAGACCATGCCACCAAAGCGATTGCTGCTTATGAACGCACCCTGATCACCCCAAACAGCCCTTATGACCGCTATGTCAAGGGTGATAAAAGCGCTTTGACCGAACAGCAAGTGCGCGGCATGAACACCATGCAATCCTTGGGGTGCGTTAGTTGCCATAGCGGCCCGGCGTTCAATGGTGCGGGTATGTTCCAGCGCTTCCCAATGTTTGATAATGCCTACTTGGCGGCCCAGTACCATTTCAAAAAAGATTTGGGTGTCGCGGAAGTCACCAAGAAGGAAGAAGACAAGCACCTCTGGAAGGTGCCGACCTTGCGTAACATAGCGTTGACAGCCCCTTATTTCCATAATGGCGCAGTCAAAACTTTGGAGGCAGCCGTTCGGGTGATGGGTAAGACGCAATTGAACAAAGACTTGTCCGATGCGGAAATCAGCGACATTGTGGCTTTCCTGAATGGTTTGACAGGGGAATTCCCAAAACAAACCATGCCAACTTTGCCAGGCACACCTGGCAAAACATTCTATTAAGCTATTTTTTTAGATTGGGAGCAGGGGGCGGTTTTACTGCCCCCTCTTCACCCACCGCTTTTTCCTTTGATTAGCCTAATGCATTTGATAAATAGGCACTTCTGCAACGCGACTATCAATTGTTTTGGAAAGTTTCTGATACTCGGGGCTTTGTGTTGAACCAAAACGCTTTTTAAACGCTGCGTTGTCCATGTGTTCCGGCATATCGCTAGGGTCTGGCATAAATGCTTGGTAGTCCTTGATGCTTGCCATTGCTTTCTGGAGAGTCAGCGCACTTTCCGGTGATGCCGTCGCCCTTAGCCCAAACAAGGTGCCGGCCTTATCCGCCGTTAAATCAACAAAACTAAAGCCACTACGGCCTTGTGCGTCGTACAGCTCCTTCTCTATGCCCGCCGCTTCGGACATTTGCACATTGGCAGCTGCGGTAATGGCGGCAGACCCCATGAAATGTTGCGCCAAATCGGTGCGCTTATACAAATAAACACTGTAATAATGTGAGCTGGCAGGGTCATTGGGCTTGTCCGGGTCCAGCTTGCTGACATAGTCGTTGACAGTGGCAATTACCCAGCGGTTTTCGGTGATGGCGGTGTCAGGGCTTGAGCGTTGCAAAGCCAACGCAAACAACGGCTGCAACAGTTCCGCCAAGGACAGCCGCCACTTCCGGTCATGCCGGGCAATGGCTTCAGCAAGCCGTTGCCGGTAGATAGGCGGGGCAGGCGGCGCGGCACTGTTATAGGCTAGAAAGTTGCGCGCCTGAATCAGCGACTCGCGGCTGGAAAAATAGGTGATGACAATTTTTTCCGCACTAATATTAACGGCCTTGATGGGGCGGGTTGCCAAAATAAAATAATTGTTCAGTGATGAATGGCGGATGCCCCAATCGATGGCTGTGGCGGCAAGGGAAGACGGCAGCAGCAAGCCACCGGCTTTGAACTTGGTGATGGTGGGCAACTGATGGCCTTCCACATTGCCTAGCCGCAAGGTGATATTGAGGTATTTGCCGAGTTTGTTCTCCGGCAAGGTCGATGTGACAATAAACTTAAGCTTGTTGTCTTTCAGCGAAATATCAACCGCACTTTTGCTGTAACGGTTAAGCAGATAATTGGCGGCGAGGTTCAGGTCTTCGCGGCTAAGTTCAATGGTGCCAATTTCTTCCGGCTTGGTCTTGGCGCCTTCATGGAGGATTTTTTTGGCGCGGGCTATATTTTCTTGATTCATCGTCCAGCCTAGCTGTACATCGGGCTGGTCACTTACGGCAAACAACACAATACCGATGCAGCACACTAGCAAGGCTAGTGTGCTATAAACCAAAATACGCAACAGCCAAGCCATAGTGGGGCTAACAGACAGTAAGCGTGTAGCCGGATGCTTTCAGGTAATCCGCTTCCTGCTTTAAATCAGCCATGGTCAGCGGCGATTGTGCCAGCCAGTCGGATGGCGTTTGCAGGGTGATTTTGTTTTTTGCCAAGGCAACTTTAAAGTCCGGCAAGTCCACACTATGGCGGTTGCGGTGCAACAAAACCGCCAAGCGCAGCAACACCGTCAGCAAGGGGGCATGATGTTGCCAAGGTGTCGGCAAGTTATTAAAGCGGGCACTGGAGAATTTGCGCCGGTGCGAACGCACCAGTGCGGCAAGCAATTGCTGGTCTTGTCTGGAAAAGCCTGCCAAATCGCCATTTTCAATAATATAGGCACTGTGTTTATGGTAACCGCTATGGGCAATATCACGGCCTATCTCATGCAAATCTGCCGCCCAGGCCAAGAATTGCCGGCTGGTTTCGTTATTAAACGGATACGCGTTTTCGTCCAGTTGCGTCAAGAATTGATTGACAGTCTGTTTGACCCGCTGCGCTTGGGCAATATCGGTATGATAACGCTCAGCCACCATTTGTACCGTTGTGGCGCGGATATCATGATCGTAGATGCGCCCCAGCAAATCCTGTATCAAGCCTTCCCGTAAAGCACCATCAGACACCGTCATTTGCTCAATGCCTAACGCCTTAAAGCTGGCATAAGCAATGGCCACCCCACCGGGAAACACTGGGAAGCGTTCGTTGTCCAGCCCTGGCAAGTTCATCTCATTGACATGGCGGCAGTTGCCCAAATGTTCCACCAGCCGCTCCAGTGCCGCACGGGTGATGCCGTTGTTGCTCCAGTTAGCTGCTTCCAATACCCGGGCGATTGCCCGTAAACTGCCCGACGCGCCAATAGCATGAAACCAATTGCTCCGGTTAAACCTAAGCTCAACCGGCTCTAGCTCCTGTTCGGCGAACAAAATGGCATTTTTCATTGCCTCTTTCGACAGCACACCGCCAGCAAAAAATAACTTGCTGATCGACACACAACCCATGTGCAAGCTTTCCTTATCGTGTGGGGTGTTGTTTGAGCCGATAATATATTCCGTGCTGCCGCCGCCAATATCAATCACCAAGCGCAGCCCTGCCGTATTGCCCAAGCTGTGCGCCACGCCCAAATAGATCATCCGCGCTTCTTCAATGCCGGAAATGATATCAATCGGGTGGTTTAAAGCAGCTTCCGCTTTGACCAGAAAATCTTGGATATTCTTGGCTGTCCTGAGCGTGTTGGTGCCGACCACCCGCACACTGCCTGTAGGCAAATCGCGTATCCGCTGGCCAAAACGCTCCAAACAGGACAGGGCGCGTTGTTGCGCGGCCTCATCAAGCATATTGTTGTCATCAAGCCCGGAGGCCAGGCGCACCATTTCTTTCAGGCTGTCCAAATTTTGCAGTTGTCCGTTATGCAGGCTACAGACAATCATGTGAAAGCTGTTGGAGCCTAAGTCAAGGGCGGCGACAATTTCGGGCGGTTGTTTTGGCATGTTTTTTCCAAGGTGTTGTATACAGGTTGTCTACAGGCAGGGCGTTTTCTGATAAAATTATAGGCTTTTAGCTGTCTTGTAGCCGATATTTTACAATGGATAAGCGCTAGCTTAACCGTTAAATTAACGGCGGCAGTTAATTGGCTGTTTATTTAGTATGAATGCACTCTCGATAAAAAATCTCAGAAAAACTTACCAAAATGGCTTCGAAGCTGTCAAAGGCATTGATCTTGATGTGGAAGCAGGGGATTTCTTTGCGTTGTTGGGCCCTAATGGCGCGGGCAAATCGACCGTTATTGGCATTGTCAGCTCATTGGTGAACGCCAGCAGCGGCAGCGTCAGCATTTTTGGGCATGACTTGTACAAAGCCCGCAACTTGGCCAAAACCTGCCTTGGCTTGGTGCCGCAAGAAGTCAATTTTAACCAGTTTGACACCGCCAAAAGCATTGTCCTAAATATGGCCGGTTTTTACGGGATGCCGCGTAAACTGGCGCTGCAGCGCACCGAACACTGCCTAAAACAAATGGATTTATGGGATAAGCGCGACACCATTTCCAGGCGCTTGTCGGGCGGCATGAAGCGTCGGGTCATGATTGCCCGCGCTATGGTGCATTCACCCAAACTGTTGATTTTGGATGAACCTACCGCCGGCGTGGACATAGAAATCCGGCGTTCCATGTGGCAGACCATGAAACAGGTCAACGAAGAAGGCACCACCATCATCCTGACCACCCATTATCTGGAAGAAGCCGAAAGCCTGTGCCGCAACATTGCCATTATTGATCAAGGCCGTATAGTTGAGCATTCGGATATGAAAAGCCTGTTGGCACGCTTGCATATCGACTATTTTATCTTGGATTTGGCCCGTCCGCTTGCACAAGCGCCGGTCATTGACGGATACCACATCGAGCGGGTCGATAACACCATTTTAAACGTTGCCGTACCCAAGGAATTAGGGCTAAACCGCTTGTTTGCCGGACTCAGCCAACACAACATTGAAGTCACCAGTTTAAAAAACAAAAGCAACCGATTGGAGCAATTGTTCATGGACTTGATTGATGCCAAAAAACCGGAGGGCCGTCATGAATAACGCCATTGCTTTCCGCACACTGGTTTACAAAGAAACCAAGCGCTTTATCCGTATCTGGCCGCAAACCCTGTTGCCGCCAGCCATCACCACGGCCTTGTATTTTTTAATTTTTGGTAAATTGATCGGTGGCCGTTTGGGCGATATTCATGGCATTAGCTATATGGATTATATTGTGCCGGGCATTATCCTGATGTCGGTGATCAGCCACTCTTATGCCAACGTTGTGTCATCGTTTTATTCCACCAAATTTCAGCGTAATATCGAAGAACTGCTGGTCGCCCCGGTACCGAATTGGGTTGTTTTGGCCGGTTATGTCACTGGTGGTATTGTGCGCGGGCTGCTGGTCGGCACCGTGGTGGCATTGATCTCAATGCTGTTTGACCCCTTGGCGTGCCAAAACGTTTATATTGCGTTGTCCGTTGTCTTATTGACCGCCATTTTGTTTTCCTTGGCGGGTTTCATCAATGCCGTGCTGGCGGAAAGTTTTGATGACATTTCCATTATTCCAAACTTTGTGCTGACCCCGTTAAGCTATCTGGGCGGCGTGTTCTATTCGGTGGAAATGCTCTCGGAAACCTGGCAAACCATCTCTATGGGCAACCCCATATTGTACATGGTCAATGCCTTCCGCTATGGCTTGACCGGTGTGTCGGACGTGGACGTGCCATTGGCTTTTGCCATCACCGGCGGCTTTATTGTGGTGCTGACGGCATTCAGCCTCTATTTGTTGCATCGGGGTACGGGCATCAAAAACTAACCCGTCACTCAACAGATTTTTTTGTTTTACATTCAAGGTCATTTACCATGAACCCATCTGTCAGTATTGAGCGTTGCAGCGGCAAGGCATTGGAGCGTCACATCCCCGAGCTGGCCCGTCTGAGGATTGAAGTGTTCCGCGAATTCCCCTACTTGTATGACGGCACTTTAGCGTATGAAGAAAACTATTTGCAAACCTACTTGGACTGCCCGCAAAGCGTGATGGTGTTGGCACTGGATGGCGAAAAAGTGGTGGGTGCTTCAACCGCCATTCCTATGCAATTTGAAACGGAAGCCATGCAAAAGCCCTTTATTGACAATGGCTATGCACTCGACCAAGTGTTTTATTGCAGCGAATCGGTGCTTAACAAAAACTACCGTGGCTTAGGCATTGGGGTGCGTTTCTTTGAAGAACGCGAAGCCCATGCCGATGCCTTGGGCGGTTTTAAACACATCACCTTTTGTTGCGTGGAACGCCCCGCCGACCATCCGCGCCGACCTGCCGACTATGTGCCTTTGGATAGGTTTTGGAACAAACGTGGTTATGTCAAGCATCCAGAACTGCACACCAGCTACCTGTGGAAAGATTTGGATGATACTGAAGAAACCGCAAAGCCGATGACTTTTTGGTTAAAAAAGTAAATTAGTAACTGATGCTACGGATAGGGTCATCTGTTTGTAGAAGAGTTGCCAAGATAAAACCGTCCGTTCCCTGAACGTAGCCGAACTAGGGCTCGCCCTGAGCGTAGTCGAAGGGAAATGCAACCAAGCACAATCGCCTAGAAAACCATCGTGCTGTAGGCAGGGCTTCGACTACGCTCAGCCAGCGTGCTGCGAACACCAGTTATTGACTGCTATTACACAACCGTGCCACGAAGCCCCCAGATTCCGCTACGCTTCATCCAGGCCACCTCGATATATTGCTTTTAGGTTAAAACATGAACGTTAAAATTGCCACCGCCCAATACGATGTCAGTTTCTTGACAGACTGGCAACATTACCAACAGAAAATTGAACGCTGGGTACAGCAAGCCATTGGCCAACAGGCAGATATATTGCTGTTCCCCGAATATTTCAGCATGGAGCTGGCCTCATTGTTCGGGCAAGCGGTGTATTCCTCGCTCAGCCAGCAATTAGTGGAACTGCAATCCTTGCATCAGGCATTCCTTGCGCTGTTTCAAGGTTTGGCACACCAACATCAATGTATCATCCAAGCGGGCACTTTTCCGGTGCAGATCAGTTCAGGTGTCTACCGTAACCGCGCCTACCTGTTCATGCCTGACGGCAGCACCGATTTTCAGGACAAGATCATGATGACCCGTTTTGAGAATGAACAATGGTTTATTCAGGCGGGTGATGCACTAAAATGTTTTGACACGGCATTCGGCAAAATTGCCATTAACATCTGCTATGACAGCGAATTCCCCTTATTGGCGCGGCATCAGGTAGAAGCGGGCGCCAACCTGATAGTAGTGCCCAGTTGCACCGATACCATGGCGGGCTATCATCGGGTAAAAATTGGTTGTCAGGCGCGGGCATTGGAAAACCAATGCTATGTGGTGCAATCTCCCTTGGTGGGCGAAGCGGCATGGTCAGAAGCTGTTGATGTCAATGTCGGCGCGGCGGGTGTTTATACGCCTGTAGATCGCGGCTTTCCTGATAACGGCGTATTGGCGATGGGGGTCATCAACCAAACCCAATGGCTTTACGCCGAGCTGGCCTTGGACAATTGTGCCACCGTGCGTGAACAAGGCCAAGTGTTCAATTACCGTGACTGGCCTTTGCAACAGCGGTTATTGGCTTAGTGGGCAGCATGTTACGCGGCATGTTGGCTGAGCGTAGCTGGGGTCTGCCTTGTGAGCGTAGTCGGGAATGTACCGCTTTATCTGGGGCTACTGGTGTAGGGGCGTGACCATGCCCGCGATTAACAGGCCACTGTGGCAACCGGTTGCGGGCATAGCACACCCCTACAAGCAGAGCTGTTTGCGTAACATCAGTTAATAGTGCGGCGGTATTTCCTGCTGATGGCTAGTATTCTCGCCTTCTTGTCGCTGCTCGGACACACTTTTGATGCGTTCATTCAGCAAGGCGCAAGTCCTTTCCAAGCGGTCAATCTGTTGCTGTTGTTGGCTGACAATACCGTTTAAAGCCTGTAATAAATCCTCTTGATAAGCCTGCTTAATTTCCAGCTCGATAATCCTGTCTTCATCCATACTTAAATAACCTTTTGATTCTTGGGATCGCGGCCTGAACGGGAACACCAACGGGTTGTTGATCAGGCAATACTGTGCCAAAGGCAGCAGCTTTGCGGACATAACCGAAAGCGATGCCGGGGCGGTGGTGCACAAGAGGTCTTTTTTGCCGTAAGCGGTCTAGCCGCATGATTACTGCGATTGCACTACAGAGTTGCATCCACGTTTCACCAAGATCACAATCCCAAAGGATTGTCCGGGTCAATGCCGTCCATGAACGGAATGCGGCGGTCTTGGTGGGTCAGTTGGTATATTTTGCCTAGCCAGTTGTTGAACACGGCTTTTGCCGTGTCGCTCCAGGTGTTGTCGAGATGGTGCAAAATGAGGTTTTCGGGAAATTCGTCCAATGCTGCGCCGGTCAATTTGGCTTCCCTGACATTTAAGGCGTAATCGGACAAAATGTCCTGCACTTCGGCATTAAAGTAGTTTTCAGGGAAAGGGGGATAATCAGGCCGATCATCCCGATAAAAGCTATTGACTTCGCGCTTGTATTCTTTCAGTAAACTGATGTCGTCATATTCGGGGTGGCCTTGAAAAAACACCATGCGGAAGCCATCTGGGCTGACCGCCAAATGCACCCCCGCCTCTTGGCTAACCGCCAGCACCTTAAGTCCCTGGCGTTCCATATCGCCTTGGAATATGGCATTAAAACGTGAATGAGGCACATCAAATCGCGTGTTGATTTCAGCCACTAAGGGGTGGTGCTTATGGGTCAGGCGGTGTGAAAACACGCCCCAGCGCTTGGCGGGCAAGCGGGTGCGTTCTATGCCATAGCAATGTTGGATAACCGCGTGTGTGGCAAGACAAGAACAAAGCACCGAGGTCACGCTTTCTTTCGCCCATGACACCACCTCCATCAATGGTTGCCAAAAATCTTCATCAGGCAAATGGGGGTGGGACACATTGGCACCGCTAATAATCAGTGCATCCAGCCCTTGTTCTTTAATACGCGAAAAAGGCTGGTAGTATTGGTCAATATGCGCTTGGGCCTTTTCGCTTCTGGGTAAACCCTCTATTGTGAAAGGGTGTACATGAAATTGTACAATTTGGTTGCATGCCCCAACCAAACGGAAAAATTGCCGTTCAGTGGCCTCCAGTGCTGGGTCCGGCATCATGTTCAGCAAGCCTATGTGCAACTCCCTAATATCCTGATGCTTGGCACGGTCAAGTTCTACAATTTCTTCGCCTTCTTCCCGCAAACGCTGGAATGTTGGCAGGTCAATATGGGCAACTAAAGGCATAAGCGATCCTCGCTAGTTATCATTGCTGTTGGGCAATGACATCGGCTATCAGCCTGATGAAATCTTCTTCATTGGTGACGGCAGAGGCTTCGGTGGCATCAATGGTGTAGCCGTATTGCTGGGCAATGGCTTCGTAACGGGGCACACGGGAGCGGAACAGCTCAGGAAACACCCAGCTGACAAATTCATCGGGCGGCATCACTTCTGTGGACGCATACTGCCTAAGCGCCAAAAATTCGGCGACTTTTTCATCAAGAAAGGCTTCGCGGTAATACAAAGGTTTGGGGTCGCTTTTGGCGCGGGCAATAATAGTTTGCTCCAAATTTTGCGGAATTTTCAGGTAAATGATCAAAGTATGTTGGGCCAGCGTTTCCAGCACTTCCGGACAGTCCAGTTCGCAGACGCTGCCACCGGCATCGTTGATGAAATGCTTGTAGCCGTATATGTCTTCGGCTTTATGGATAAATTCCGGCACATCATTCATGGCAGCCACTTCTGCAAGGTGGTGCAGCTTTTGGCGGCGTTTAAATTCAGCCAAAGACAGCCCGCCTAAGGCAGGGTCGCCAAGCTTGCCCAAAAAGCTGGATACGGCCGACAGGTTATCAACGGTTATTTTGTCGCTGATATAAATGGAATCGGAGCGCAGCAATTCTCGCAGCAAGGGCACGCTCATGGCATGGCGCTTGATGTTGTCGAGGATAGGCTCTTGCAGGTATTTGGTGCCGATTCGGTAATCGCCGGAATAATGGAACCAGTTAGCTTTCGGCAGTTTGTTGGCTAGCGTTGTTTTGCCTGCACCGGACATCGCCAGTAAGGTGATACATTTTGATTGCCAGTCCAGAAACGCCTGGGAACTCATTTTCATGGGGTAGTCCTAATTGTCCAGATAATCGTCAATCGCTAAGTTTTCAAATTTGGGGTTGTGTTGGTCGGTGTCAGTGTACCCTAAGTCATCCGTAGCTACCTTATCAAAAGGGGCTGTCCAGTCTTCAGGCTCCTCTATCGTATCAAAAGTGGAATTGTACCAACTGTCATAATCATATTCGCCAATATCGCCATCAAGATATTGCACTTCAATCGAGTCGGAATTTTCTTCAATATCGATGATTTTAAAAGCCAGTTTATTTTCGACATCTTTATACCAATTGCCGACAATGGGGTCTGCTACGGTTGTCATGATATGAACTCCTAGGTTTTGTCTGTCAAAGGCCCAGTTGCAGGGTAATTATGGCGAAGGTGACGGAAAACATCAAAAAAGCCGCCTGCTTGGCTGTGCGCGTTTGTTCAAGGTAATAAAGCCCAGCCTTCTTGTCAATGGCTCTCTGTCACTTTCGTCTGTTAGGCTATAGAATAGGCCGCACAAGATAAGGACTGCCGCAACACAAGGGCTAGCCGATAATAAAGCAGCATGTTTCACACTCACTTATAAACAGAGCAAACGTCTATGATAAAAATATTGGTTTTTGTTGCCGCCGTATGTGTTATAGCTTATTTAACATTTTTAAGGCCCAGCCCAGTGGAAGATAATCAGGCTGCAGACCAGCAACTGGATGAAACCGTCACCCATACGGTTCTGCAAACGTCTGGACTGGATGCCAGCGCACTCCCAGCCATTGCAGACAAGTTGGAGCAGTCTTGTGACAGGAACAAGTATGAACTCACCACAGACGAATGTCTGCAAGAAATTAAAGAACGCAAAGCCGTGTGCATCCGGCTGACCTCGCAACGCTTCCCTGGGCAATTGACCAGTGCCGAACAGATGAAATGGCTGGTTGCACATTATGAAAACTGTATTTTTCAGCAATAATAGCGGTGTACGGATATTTTGTGCAGATTTTCACCAGCCAACACTTAGCAATTCCAGGAGCGATCGTGTCCATTAGAAGCTTTAACAATCAAGTGCCTAAAATAGGTGAAGCCGTTTTTATCGATGGTAGCGCGGTGGTCATTGGCGATGTCACGCTGGCTGATGATGTGTCGGTCTGGCCGACTGCCGTGGTGCGCGGTGATGTTGAAAGCATCCATATCGGTGCAGCCACTAATGTGCAAGACGGTGCAGTGCTGCATGTTTCCCATGCCGGCAAATTTTCGCCGCAAAGCCACCCGTTGGTGATTGGCAAGGGCGTGACCATTGGTCATAGGGCTGTAGTCCATGCTTGCACGATAGGCGATTATTGCTTGGTGGGTATCGGTGCCATTGTGATGGATGGGGCTGTACTGGAAGACTATGTGATGCTCGGGGCGGGCGCTTTGGTGTCCCCCGGCAAACGGCTAGCGGGCGGTTTTTTGTACGTCGGCGCACCCGCTAAGGTTTCGCGTCCTTTGCACGATTCCGAAAAGGCGTTTTTGGAATATTCGGCGGAACATTATGTGTTGCTAAAGAACCAGTATTTGCTGCAACAATAAACGCTTGCTTGGTGCTGGCTAAAAAAGCCACCCAATTGGGCTGCTTAGTCATTTTGTCATTTTGCTTAGGTAGTATAGGCCTTGTCATATTAGGGCAGACTGTAAAGAAAATTAAAATCAATGGCTTGATGTTTTTTGAGTGTGAGTTGACAGGGGGGTTGCTAGTTTAAAGTGCTTTGGTTTTAGTCTTTGTGGTCTAACTTGGTATGGCACATAAAATTAATTGTGGCGTTAACCACTGAATCTATCTACTTAAAAAAGAGGACTTACAGTGGACCCCATTGTCCAGACAATTTATTGCCTAGTTTAAGATAGAACCCTTTTAAGCCGCAGCGGGTTGGCGCTGCCCCAATTCCTCAGCGGGTAATGTTATTTCCCGCGCACTACTGAACTTATCCACAATTTTTGCACCGCCACCTGTTGCTGTGAGGTACACCCCATCCGGTGTTGCATAGCCCAGCGATTGATGCCGCCTTTCCCCGTTGTAAAACAAGAAGTAGTCGGTCAACCCCAGCAATAACGTCGGCAGGGTTTCATATCCCTTCAGGTACACGTCTTCATATTTCACTGTCCGCCACAACCGTTCAACAAAGATATTGTCCAGCGCACGCCCCCGCCCGTCCATACTAATGGCGATGCCCTGTTCAATCAGCACTTTCGTGAAGCTGTCGCTGGTGAACTGCGACCCTTGGTCGGTGTTGAACAGCTTCGGCGAGCCATAGTTCTTGATGGCTTCCTCCAGGCAATCCACACAGAACCCTGCATCCATGGTATTTGACAACCGCCAAGCCAACACCTTGCGGCTGTACCAGTCGATGATCGCCACCAAGTACACAAAACCGTGGAGCAGTCGAATGTAGGTGATGTCGGTGCTCCACACTTGGTTGGGGGCAGTGATCTCAACGCCCCGCAACAAATACGGATAAACTTTGTGTTGCGGATGCGGCTGGCTGGTGTTGGGGCCTGGTGCCATGCCTGCCAACCCCAGCGTCCGCATCAACCGCTGCACCCGTTTGCGGTTAACCACATGACCCAATCCACGCAGGTACTGAGTCATTCGCCGTGTGCCATAGAATGGATGCCGTGTGTATTCTTCATCAAGCAGTCGCAACAGTAGCCCCTCATCCTCATCGACTGCGTCCTGTTGGCGTTTTTTATGGGCATAGATGACGGAACGTGTGATGGCAAGCAGCTTGCATTGCGTGGATACCGCAATCGCTTCATCGGGCATAACCCATTTCTGCCGCTCGGCTACAGGCTGGTCCCAGACTTTTTTTTAAGCCAGTCCAGTTCCATGTTCAGTTGCCCTATCTTGGCAAACAGGCGCTCCGGGTCATTCTGGGCATTGGCTGGCTTAGGCCCGCGTTTCCCCTCAAACAGGCTGGCCACATTGTCCAGCAGTTCCTTTTTCCATTGGTTCACTTGCGTTGGATGAACCCCATGCTCTTGCGCTATTTCGTTAATGGTCTTGATGCCCTTCACCGCCGCTAAAGCAACCTTTGCCTTTTCTGCACTGCTAAATGTCTTACGTTTACTCTCGCTCATGGTTAAACCCTTTTTCCTGACAGGCTATAGCTTAAACTATTGTCCTGAATTTGGGGTCCACTATAGACTATCCATGTCATTTAAAATTAAAAGCTTGGCATTATGCTGTGCTTTAGCGGCGGCATCTGCTTCGGCGTTTGCTACTGGCACTACAACGACTGTGCGCGTTATCGCTTTTAACGATTTCCACGGCAATTTGCAATCACCCGGCACTTTCAAAATCCAGCCCGGCGGCTCAGGAACAGCTTTAACTTCTGTATCTTCAGGTGGCGTTGACTATTTGGCAGGTTATGTTGATTATTTAAAAAATGGCTACCCAAACAATGTGGTTGTTTCTGCTGGCGACCTGAGCGGTGCAAGCCCATTGATTTCCGGTGCTTTCCATGACGAAGGCGCTATTGAAACCATGAACTTGTTGGGGCTGGAATTTAATGCCGTCGGCAACCACGAGTTCGATTACGGCGCTGCTGAAGTTCGCCGTAAACAACACGGTGGCTGTTATCCAAAAGGCACTGTGGGCGTGGACACTTGTATGGGTGCTGCAGTTGCCAATCCTGTGCCGGTGCCGCATCCTTTTGAAGGCGCCAAATTCCATTATTTGTCAGCCAACGTGGCCATTAGCAAAACCGGCCAAACGCTGTTTCCTGCTTATGGCGTTAAGTCTTTCGTTGCGTCCACCAAACCCAAATCTATCGTCAAAGTTGCCTTTATCGGTATGACCCTGAAAGACACCCCCAGTATTGTTACGCCAACAGGTGTGGCTGGACTGACTTTCAACGACGAAGTGCAAACTGTCAATGCGTTAGTGCCACAATTGAAAGCCAAAGGCATTGAAAGTATCGTGGTGCTGATACACCAAGGTGGTTTCCAAGGTTCCACTGGCCCAAACTACATCAATGACTGCTCATTAGTTTCTAACGGTTCAGCCGATGCAACGGCACTGCAACCATTAAGTGACATCGTAAAAGGCTTGGACGATGCGGTCGACTTGGTTGTTTCTGGCCATACCCATACGGGTTATACTTGCCAATTGCCTAACAGTGTAGGCCGCAATATTCCGGTCACACAAGGCGGCAACTATGGTCGGGTCATCACCAATATTGATTTGACTATCGACAGCAAAACCAAAGATGTTGTCAATGCCTCGTTCCACAACACTGTAGTTGACCGCACCAACGCGGCGATCACTCCCAATGCCACCATCAAAAGCATTGTTGATGCTTATAACACCAACATTTCACCGGTTGCCAACCAAGTGGTTGCAACCATTGCTGCGCCGGTGTTGAACAGCGACAATGGCACCGGTGAAAAACCCGCTGGTGATTTGATTGCCGATGGTATGTTGATGTCAACGTCACCCAGCAAATTTGGCGGTGCGCAAATCGCCTTCACTAACGCGGGCGGCGTCCGTGCCGATTATGCCAGCAAAGCTAATCCTGCGGTTTATCCTTACAACTTGACTTATGGCGATGCTTTTACAGTTGAGCCGTTCGGTAACAATTTGGTCACTATGACCATTACGGCTCAGCAGTTGAAAGATGCTTTGGAAATGCAATTTCCAGGCAACAATTGCGTATTGCCTAGTGGTGTCAATAAGCAAATCCAGCAACGGGTTATGCAACCATCCAATGGCTTTAAATATTCTTGGAAAGTCACAGGTGCGGCTTGTAATAAAATCTATGATGTCAGCCTAACAACTTATGACAATGCTGGCGCAATTGCCAATGTCGATCAAATTGTCAGTGCCGGTGTTGTGGTTAACCCAAGCCAAACTTACCGTGTCACGGTAAACAGCTTCTTGGCTACCGGTGGTGATGGTTTCTCGGTATTTATCGGTGGCACTAACCGTTTAGGTGGTGCACAAGATATTGACTCAGCCGTTGCCTATTTGGCGCAGTTTAAAGCCCCCAATGCAGCTTACGACCCAACTGCAGCAAACTTGCATTTGCCGCGTATTGTAACGCTGCCATAAGCATTATTAACGGCAGTTAAGTGGTAAGGAAGCCGCACCCTTTGGGTGCGGCTTTTTTATGGGTGTCAATTGGCTACTACAATTGACACCACGGCAGGTTGCAATCTTTCGTATAATTCCTCAACAGACGGATAAGTTGTTTTGGCTTTACCGCCTTTACCGCGTTTGGCAAGGCCTTGGGCTTCCTTGGGCAACAGTTGCCGCAGTTCTTCAATACGCAGGGCGAAAAATCCTTTACCTAGCATTTTGTCGCGGTCAGCAATACCGGACAGCGTTTCCTGTTTGCCTACAGTCATGCCGATTAATTGCCCAGACGGGTCGAATACCGGACTGCCGCTGTTTTCCTCGTTCAAGGCGCTGCTTATCTGCATCAGGCCGCCAACCCCAACATCGCTACGCACCACCACGCTGGGTGCCAGCAACGGGTAACTGGCTTCCAAACCATCGGTGAGCGGATAACCGAAAACAAAACAAAACTTCAGTGGCTTTGGTGTTTGCAGTGTCAATTTGGGCAAGCTCCACGCTTTTGGGTAGGGTTGGGACAGGCGCAATAAAGCAATGCCTTGGTTAGGCAATAGCTTCTCAACTTGGGCGGGTCGAATTTCCCCTAAGCCATTGCGTACCCATATCGCCTTGGCTGGATTGGCAAACAAACTGGCAAAGGTGACAACATGCCGTCCTTGGTCGATGACAAAGCCATCGCCCGATTTTATGGTGTTGCTTACTATAGGAAATGCCTTGAAGTAGGGGGCAGGCCAACGGGAATTGTTGGCGGTTGGCTGTATCGGAGTCGTAATGGCGTTGTCCGTGACAAGTGCGCCTGGCAAACGGGCCAACCAGTCACGCAGCGGTTTAGCCTCTTCTGTTTGCCCGCTGGTTTCGTAAGCAGTAACGGCTTTCTTGCGCCATGCCGCCACATCTTGCAGATTGCCAACTGCCAATGCGGCCCGCGCCCGCAGCCGATATATGTCGCCGTGTGGTGGGTTTTTGGCTATCCAAGCATCCAGTTGTTGAATGGCTTGCGGGGTTGCCATCCTGTCAATCAGGATTTCTGCATAAGCGCCTAGCAAGGCTGCATCATCAGGATGATTTTTTAATGCCTCACCCAGTTTTGCCAAGGCAGGTGCAGTCTGGCCTTCGCGGTCTTCCAAATACGCCAGCAGGGCAGCGGTGTCAGTGACATCGGCATGTTCAGCGGCAACCAAATTGGCGAAAGCCATAGTTTTTTTAAATTCGCCTGCTTGTAAATAAGCCCTAACCAAGCCAATTTCTGCCGTGGCCGATTCCCCATATCCCGCCGCCTTTTCATATAGTTCAGCCGCTTGTTGCGGCTGTCCGTTCGCTAGGGCGGTTTGTGCCTGAGCAACCAAGCGTTGGATGGTTATATCGGTTGGGTTCGGAGAGGCGGCACTATTTGTTGCCAACAGCAGCACGACGGTTAAAGGCCAAATAGGGCGTTGCAACAGCCGGTTTGGTATTTTTTGGGGAAAGTAGCTCATACGCAAATCCAAAACATAATAAATCGTTAAAAATAGCCAATTGATGTTACCGGATGATTTATTGCATTGCTGGTCAAGATGTTGTGGCGCAAATTGCCCTGCTT
This sequence comes from uncultured Methylococcaceae bacterium, assembly GCA_903945605.1. Classification (GTDB taxonomy): domain Bacteria; phylum Pseudomonadota; class Gammaproteobacteria; order Methylococcales; family Methylomonadaceae; genus Methylovulum. Next base: position 29,163 of record CAJAWH010000123.1, read on the forward strand.
AAGGTGTCTATGGCACTGGTTTCCTATAGGTTTTCGTAAAAATTTAAATCCAGCAAGCCGGCGTTCTGCGGTTGCAGTTGCCGGTAACGTTGGTTGAACCAATCGTAGTGTTGCCAGAATTCAGGATGGCTGCGGCGAATGGCGTATTGCCCATAGAAAACTGGCGTGGCATTTGGGTTGCCTTTGGTTTGCGCCAATTGGTTAATAAACTCGCTGAGCTTAGACTCTGGTACGACAAAAAATTGGTTGGGGTAGCTGCCCAAAAATCCGGGAATGACGGTCAACGTGTCTTGGGTCGGTTGCCGTTGCAGTTTTTCTGCAAACACAAATGACACATTAAGCAGTTTTTTGTTGCGTATCAAGGTATAAACGCGGTCTTTCTGGCTGTCGGCCTGGGTGAGGCGCAATAATGACATTTCAGGCAGGGCATTCAGTGCCTCGCCGCGCAAATCGGCCAATTGCCGTATCAGGCTATCGGTCTGTTGTTGTGGCGTGGGATTTTCCACGGGCGGACAGGCGGCGGGATTGCAGCGGTTAACCCAGTCGGTTGATTGTTTACCGGATTCTAGCTGTTGGTTGATTTTGTCAAACAGTTCATGGGTGATATCCGTGGTCTGGTAAGCGATGGCAGGGTCTTTGTCGGCACTGAATGTGGGGGCATGGAAGCCGTTGAATAGTTTGAAATCAATGCCCTGATACCAGCTATCGTAAACGGCACTGCGGGTTTGGGCGGGCACAAACTTAAGGAAATTGTTTTCCGCTTCGACCCGCAGCAAGTCCATATAGAGCCGTGTGGTGGCTTGGTGCGCGGCACTGCCATAGATGTTAAAGCCCGCCACCATCAAGTAATGGATGCGTTCAAACAGTGGATAGTCGATGATCCAAGCGGTTAATGGCGGCTTGCCCCATAAGCCTTGGGCAACGCTGGCGTTATTATGGTGGCGGAACACGGTTAATAAGGCATTGCTGTTTTGATGGTCGCCCTGCCAGATAAAATTGATGTCCACGGGTTGCTGGCCCAGCAGGGTGTTGGAGACAAAACTATCCTTATTATGCAAGTACTGCTGCTGCAAATCGCCTAGCTTTTGCCATTCCGCAAAGCCTATTGATTCGCCTTTGGAGGCGGGCAAGCACAAAAACTGGTCGTTTTCCACTAAGAATTGGCTGATTTGGGCGTTAAACTCGCTCTGCGGCCTGATAAAGGCTATCCAGAAATGATCGCGGATGACGGTTAGTGCGCCATTGCCCATGGACACCGGCCCTTTGAGAAAGGCCGAAAAGAAAAATTGCGCGTCATCCAATAAAAATTGGTAGCGGGCAGTGGCAGGCAACGCGGCGAACGTTTTAAAAGGATTGGCGGCAGATTCCGGATCGTAGCCAGGCAATTGAGCGACATCATAATCAGGTTTTAAGAACAGCTCGTCCAGCCGCACCATTTTGGCATCGCTCAACTCATAGATAAAATGATCTTTGTCGGTGATGGTTGTCGTAACAGGTTTTAGGCGGTAATAGAAGATGGCGGTCGCTGGTGCATCGAACGGGCGCGGGCTGGCAATTTCTTCTATGGCTTGCGGGCTGGGTGTTGTGGAACGTACCCATTGGTAAAATTGTTGGTCGGGTTGGCCTTTAAAATGCAATTTGCCGCTGTACAAATGTTCGTAAAGATAACGGGCGGTCAATTGCTGTTTGTTGGAAGGGGCATTGAAAAAAGCTTCCCATTTTTTTATTTCGTCGCTGTCCGCTGGCAATGGCGTGGTTTTGGTATCAGCTTTTGCGCCGTCTTGTATCCAGTTCATTAAGCGCGCCTGCTGGTCGTCACTTAACTGTGGCAGACCATAAGGCATTCCCCAAAGCGGGTGGTTTTTTTGGAAGTCTTTGAATTCATCCAAGTTGGCGCATTCTTGGTGGTCATTGCCCGGCAATGGGATTGCTTCTGGCAAGGTAGTGTTGTCGCTGGGTAATGGATTGATGCGTTTTAGGTTTAACGATAGCGCCAATACCGAATGGTTCAGGTTTATTTCTGGAAACTGCGAATGTTCGTTAAGAACCGCAAAAAAACCATTTTTACGCCAATCAGCTAAGCTGGCTTGGGTGCTGGGTAGTCGGGACGGTTCAATGGCGTTGAGGCGGTATTGGTTGTAAACCGGTTCTTTTGAAAGGCCGCGACGGATGCCTTCGTAAGTATTGAGTTGCAGTTGGCAGGGGGCATCGGCACCGGCATGGCAAGCCACACAGCGGTTGTCCAAAATAGGCTTAATGTCTTTGGCAAATGATATGTCGCCCGTTTTATGGGTAAAATCGGGCAAGATCAGGGTGTGGACTTTGGGCGCTGGCTTGCCTGTCAGGGTGCCGGGCAGTAGCTTGTCCAAACCGTAAAAGTGGGCGGCTATCACCCCTCCACAAAGCATTAGCAGCAAGAAAGATAGAAATCCAAAGAACCTAGGCATTATTATTGTAATTTTCTGTTAAATAGATTAATAAATTTATGTTACGCAAAGGGGCAAGCTTAGTAAGAACGGGATATGCCATTTTACTGTTAGGCAACCGGCACTGCCCTTCGTCCGCTGCCAGATGACATGTTTCCCCGACAGCCACTAGCGCCATGCTGGCTGCGTATTTTGGCCTTGGCAAGGATGTGGCGGCGCGTCTGTGCGTCGGCCTGCGACCAACTGGTGATTTCGGCAATTGACCGGAAGCAGCCCAAACAAATATTGTGGGTGTCCAGATTGCACTGCTTGATGCAGGGCGATGCAATGGTCTCTGCTGATCCGTTCATTAATCCAATGGCCTGAAGGTGCTTAACTTTTCTATTAGACCATTTTATAATGGTTGGCAAGGTTGGCAAGAGGCTTTCATTATTTTACTGCCCGTGCTATTTTGCCACCAACAGCGCGTCCAGTTTATGTTGCTGTTCGAGTGCGTAAAGCTCATCGAAGCCGCCGATGTGCAAGTCATCAATGAAAATTTGTGGCACAGTGCGGCGTTGGGATTTGCGTATCATTTCTTCCCGTAAAGCAGGTGCTGAATCGACATTAATTTCCGTGTAGGCGGCTTCTTTTTTGCTTAAAAGCCGCTTCGCCATGGTGCAATAAGGGCAAATGTTGGTTGTGTAAATGACTATCTTAGGCATGATACGGTAATGTTTGTTAATATTTACGCCCATTCTAACGATAAAAATGACGCCGTTCAATTTGTGCCTGATTTTCTACGGCTTTAGTTTAACGCGCCAGCCCAGGCAGAGTCCCCAATATTTACCGGAATTATCATGAGCAGCATACCAGAACACCTGAAATACGCAGCCTCCCATGAATGGGTGGAGCTACAAGACAATGCCACCGTCAAAGTGGGCATTACTGACCATGCCCAGGCCCAATTGGGCGATTTGATGTTTATCCAGCTGCCCACGCTAGGGCGACATGTGCAGGCACAAGAGCAGTGTGCAGTGGTTGAATCGGTCAAGACGGCTTCGGACTTGTTCAGCCCTGTCAGCGGTGAAGTTGTCGCCATTAATGAAGCTATTTTGGCAAAGCTGGAAGATGTCAACGATGCCCCCTATGAAAATTGGTTGTTTGTTATTAAAGCCGACGATTTGTCCGCTTTGGAAGGGCTGATGGACAGTGATGGTTATCGCGACATGATCGGCGAGTGACCAGCTTTTTTGGCAGTCAAGCACACCACCATAATAACCTTCCTTTTTACCAATAATCAAACAAACTATGGCGAATCAACAGGCGAAGGGTCTAAAGCGCTTTATCAATGCCTTTTATTTTTCTGCGGCGGGTTTTAAGGCAACTTGGCAAAACGAAGAGGCCTTCCGCCAAGAAGCCCTGCTGTTAGCGGCCGGTGTCCCGTTAGCCTTATGGCTAGGCCACAGCCGTGTTGAACAGCTGCTATTGATTGGCAGCTTAGTGTTGGTGTTGCTGGTGGAGCTGCTAAATTCTGCCGTTGAGGCGGTGGTTGATAGGGTGGGGTTTGAACACCACGAGTTGTCAGGCCGCGCCAAAGATATTGGTTCGGCAGCGGTGATGCTGTCCTTGGTTTGGGCTGCCTTCACTTGGGCGTCACTTTTATTTTAACTAGAATAGGATATTACCAGATGAGCAAACCACTAATATGCGGGTCAATGGCTTATGACACTATCATGGTGTTTCATGACCAATTTAAAAACCATATTTTGCCGGAAAAAGTCCATATCCTAAATGTATCTTTTTTGGTGCCGGTTATGCGCCGCGAGTACGGCGGCTGTGCCGCCAATATTGCTTATAACCTCAATTTATTGGGTGAAGAACCGCTGATTATGGCCACGGTCGGTCATGATTTTGAACCTTACAGCCAGTGGCTTAGTCAAAACAAGCTGCCCAGCCAATATATCCGGGTTATTGACGGACAGTATACCGGGCAAGCTTTTATCACCACCGATGAAACGGGCAACCAAATCACCGCCTTCCACCCCGGTGCAATGAATTTTTCCCATCAGCAGGGCGTGCCCACTGATGCTGACATTTGTTTGGGCATTGTGTCCCCAGATGGTAAAGAAGGCATGATGTTACATGCCGGACAGTTTGCCGAACTGGGCATCCCCTTTTTCTTTGACCCCGGCCAGGGCTTACCGATGTTTGACGGCCCGGAATTGCTGAAACTGATTGACCAAGCAACGTGGTTAACAGTGAATGACTATGAATCGGCATTGATACAGGAGCGTACCGGCCTGTCGTTGGCGCAAATGGCGGAGCGTGTTGAGGCAGTGATTGTCACCTTGGGCGGACAGGGTTCCAAAATTTATAGCCAAGGCCAATGCATAGATATACCTGCCGCCAAACCGGCCCATATCAGCGATCCCACCGGTTGCGGCGATGCTTATCGGGCAGGCCTACTGTTTGGTGTGATGAATGAACTGGACTGGGACACCACCGGTCGCATTGCATCATTATTGGGGGCCATTAAGATTGAGCATCACGGCACCCAAAACCATACTTTCACCTTGGAAGCCTTTAAACAGCGTTTCCATGAGAACTTCGGTTATTCATTCTAAAGGCCACATCCCCATGCTCAAACACACCCGGCAATTGCTCGACATCATGGCACAATTGCGCCATCCACAAAGCGGTTGCCCTTGGGACATCAAGCAAGATTTCCATACCCTGATGCCCTATCTGATAGAGGAAAGCTACGAAGTGGTCGATGCCATTGAACGCAATGACTTTGACGATTTGCGGGCGGAATTGGGTGATGTGCTGTTGCAAGTGGTGTTTCATAGCCAGATGGCTGATGAAAAGGGCTTGTTCAATTTTGAACAGGTTGCTGAAAGCATCAGTGAGAAATTGGTGCGTCGCCATCCTCATGTTTTTGCTGATGCAGTGTTTAATAGCGACGAAGAACGCCACCAAGCCTGGGAGCAGTCCAAGGCGGCTGAACGTCAGGCTAAAAGTGACACGTCTGAAAATATCAGTGTCTTGGCGGGCATTGCCAAAAGTTTGCCCGCCTTGATTGCTTGTGAAAAAACCATGGCAAGGGCGGCTTTGCATGGCTTTGACTGGAAAACCATCGGGCCGGTGTTTGACAAGGTGCAGGAAGAGCTTGACGAAGTCAAGGACGCTTGGCAAGCAGGCGATCAAGCGCATATTCAGGAGGAGTTGGGCGATTTGTTGCTGGTCACCGTCAATTTGGCACGGCATTTAAACGTAAATCCAGAATTGGCCTTAAAAGAAGCCACCCAAAAATTTTCCAGACGCTTCAATTATATAGAGCAACAAGTGGCAGCGGCTGGAAAAGTGCTGACCGATTGCGAATTGGCTGAACTGGATGCTCTCTGGAACGAGGCCAAAATACAGTTAAAGCAGGCGCAAGCTTAGCATTGCTTGTTACGGTAACGGTAACCCTTGTTCCAGCAGTTGGCTAATCCGCTCAAGTGCGCCACGGTTGCCCTGCAAAAACTGTTTGCCTTGTTCGACCATTAGCCTGCGTTGCAGCGGGGCGGCATACAGTCCGGCAATGGCTGCTGTCAGTTCCACAGGCTCTTGGCACTGGATAGCCGCTTCCGCCTGTAAAATGCCCTTGGCAATGTCTTTAAAATTGTCCATAAATGGGCCGAACAACACCGGCACACCAACAGCGGTCGGTTCTAAAATATTATGCCCCCCTTTAGGCACGAGGCTGCCACCGACAAAAGCCACATCACAGGCGGCATAAAGCATTTTCAGTTCGCCCATGGTGTCCGCCAAATACACATCAGTTGCCGCCCCGCAGGGGGTGCTGCTGGTGCGTAAAACGGTGTCTAGCCCCAATTGCCCGGCGATTTTATTGACCGCAGCAAAGCGTTCCGGATGGCGCGGCACCAGCACTATAAGCAGTTCTGGTATGGCGGAGGCCTTTAGGGACTGGTAAATTTTTAGCAAGACCAGCTCTTCATCGGCATGGGTGCTGGCGCATAACCAGACAAAACGACCGCTGAACAACTGGCACTTCAGTAGTTGCCCTTGTTCTATGACTGTTGTCGGAATGCTTACGTCAAACTTTATATTGCCAACGGTTTGCAGCCGTTCCACCGGTACGCCAATACTGGCATAACGTTTGGCATCTTCATCCGATTGTGCGGCAATACCGCTAATTGGCAGCAATGCCGGTTTGATCAAAGCCGATAGTTTTTGATAGCCACGGGCAGATTTTTCCGACAAGCGGGCATTAATGATGTACAGGGGTACGCAGTGGCGGGCGCAGGCATGGAACAGATTAGGCCAAATTTCAGTTTCGACAATCACCGCCAATTGCGGATTAAAGTGCCTGATAAAGCGTTGTACCGCATCTGGTGTGTCGTATGGCAGGTACACATGCATCACGCTGTTGCCCAGCACCGCTTTAATGCGTGCCGATCCCGTCGGTGTGGTGCAGGTGACGAGCAACGACAGGCTGGGATGACGGGCCTGCAGTTGCTGCACAAGGGGGAACAACGCCTCGGCTTCGCCGACTGAAACGGCATGGAACCAAATATGCGTGGTTGTGGTGCTGTTCGGGGGATAGCACGCCAAGCGTTCTTGCCAGCGTTGCCGGTAAGCGGGGGACTTGATGCCACGCCATTGCAAGCGTAGCAGCATGAGTGGCAGCAGCAAATACAACAGGGCGGAATAGAACCAAGCCATTAAACTAAACAGGGGGATGATGGTTCAAGCCCATTTTTGCATCAGTAGCCAGCCACTGTGATGGTTATTGCCAACACAGTGGCTGGACCTGGTGATATGCCTTACGCTTCCGCTACAATTTTGATGCTTAGGGTAGCCACTACATCAGTATGTAAGGAAATATCAATGTCAAAATCACCCAAATGGCGAATGGCACCGTGTGGCAAGCGTATTTCGTGTTTCTCAACTGGCACGCCAGCAGCGGTGATGGCATCGGCAATGTTGTGTGTGCCAATTGAACCAAACAGACGGCCTTCGTCACCGGCTTTATGGGCAATGGCAACGGTCAGTTTGCCCAATGCTTCGGCGCGGGCTTTGGCGGCATCTAAACGCTCCAGCGCGGCTTTTTCAAGTTCAGCGCGGCGCACTTCAAATTCAGCCACTTTAGCGGCGGTTGCAGGCACAGCTTTGCCTTTGGGGATCAAAAAATTTCTACCGTAACCGGCTTTAATGTTGACTTTGTCACCTAGGCAGCCTAGATTTGCAATTTTTTCGAGAAGAATGACTTCCATTTTTAATACCTCTAAAATTCGGATTCAATCCGATGCGTGTCGCCAGTCGGCGTTAAATTGTGGGTTTTTTTGTTCGTAAGTTCAGCCATGCATCCGCCAGTCCAATCAAGGCCACCGGCACTACCGTGTAAGGCACCAAAAACAGGGTCAGGTAAAACATGGGTATGGTCAAGGCAGACAGTTTACGCTCGGCAAACCACCCTTGCACGACAGCCGAGCCAATAAAAATGTACAGTACCAATAACAAAATGGAGCCGTTGCGTAAAATCTCGGACACGATGCCCGACGAACTGAACCAAGCAACAGCCGTCACTGCCAGCGTGCCAACAGCCAAACGTGGCTGGGTGCTTAAGGATAAAAATTCTTGCCCGAAGCCACCAGGGTTATATAGGCTGGCTTGCCACCAGCGGCCTAAAAACAAACCAAGCAGCAAGCTGAAAACAGACCCGGCAGCCACCATGCCCGTCATGTAATGGGAGAATAAGCCAATATTGTTCTGGGCCAGCAATAATTGATCCGCCTGCAAAGGTGCGTTGGCTGCTGCCACATTCAGAAATTGCGTCATGATGGCCACCCATATGTTGGGGAGGTCGCTGACAAACAAGTAAGCGCCGACCACCCCAACTAAGCCGATCATCACGGCTATTTCCACCGCTAATGACAAATGCCTGCCTTCCCTCAGCACAATGGAAATAAGCCAGATAGGCAACCACAGCATGGCAACATACAGCAAGGCGAACTGGAAGCTGCCCAGCAGGAAAAAACCTAGGACTGCCGATGCCAGTGCCGACCAAGCCAACACATACAAACCCTCCACAGCCCCACGGCGGAGTGTCACTAAAGCCACCGTGGCGGAACTTACAATGCTTATCGGCGAGATGATTAACGACAATAGGACGAGTGAAGAGGCCACAAGCATCGCCTCCATCCTGCCTTTCATGATATAGGCCGCTAAAAAGTTCATACCCGCCTCTTGTGGTGCTTATTTGTGTGAGTCGCAGAACGGCAGCAGCGCGATAAACCGGGCACGCTTGATGGCTACACACAGCGCACGTTGGTTCTTTGCACTGGTGCCAGTGATGCGGCTAGGCACAATTTTACCGGTTTCGGTAATGTAGTCGTTCAGCAAATCAAGGTCTTTGTAATCAATTTGGCTGGCGGACTCACTGCCAACAAGGCTTATTTTTTTGCGTTTTATGTTACGGGCCATAATGTTTTAAAATCCTATAGGTCGAAGGTTATTCAGGAATAATGTCGTTGGCTTCAAGCTCTTCGTCAAGGCCGTCCAAGTCGGTGGCGTCATCCGCATCTTCTGCGGTGGCGGCCAGCGCTTCTTTGGCGGCAGCGTCTTTGGCTCTGGACTCGGCAATCTTATTCTCTTCAGCGGTTGCGGTGGCAATGGCGGACACTTCGGTGACAGGGTGTTTTTGCAGCAAGGTCAGGCTGCGCAAAATGGCATCGTTAAAGCGGAAGCCGGTTTCCAGCTCTTCCAACGTGGCTTGGTCGCATTCAATGTTCATCAGCACATAATGTGCTTTGTTAAGTTTTTTGATGGGGTAGGCCAAATGTCTTCTGCCCCAGTCTTCTAGGCGGTGGATTTTGCCATTGGCGCCTTCGATGCTGGATTTGTAACGTTCGATCATGCCCGGGACTTGGGCGCTTTGGTCAGGATGGACTAAAAAGACGATTTCGTAATGCCGCATTATTTTTCCTTTCGGGTTAAGCCTTCCCATTGGCAACGCGTGATTGCAGCAGGTAAAGCAAGGATTGTTTATAGAACCGCATATTATAATGATTTTATAGTGTCTTGAAAAGCACTATAAAGGCCGAAGCGGCCTCTAAAACCGGCTAGAAGCAATTTATAGTTGCCAGCGCCCGGAACGGACAGCCCGCCATTTGCCCATTGCTTTAAGCAAGGTCGAGGCATTGACCACCCACCAGACCGCAGCGGCCCCGTAACCTAGGTGCACGGCAAACAGCCAGCCAAAAGGGACGCGCAGGGCATTCAGGGGGGCTGACCAATAAAAAATGGTGGCTGTCTTGCCTGCACCGCTCAACACGCCTTCCGCCAAGGTTTCATAGGCCATGAACAATTGTGAAAACGCCAATATTTGTGCGTAACACACGGCTTCGCGCAAAACTAACGGATCGTTGGTGAAGAATCCGCATAGCCAAGGTGCGGCAAAATAGAAAAGGCACGCCACCAGCACGCCGATGACGGTCAAAATTTTAAAGCCCAGATGGATTGCCGCTTGGGCTTGGCGGACATTGCCCGCCCCCAGGCTGCGTCCGACAATACTGGCGATGCCCATGGAAAACCCCCAGAACACTGGCCATGTGAAGCCTTCCAACGCTGAAAAGCCAATGCCCAGTGCAGCATTGACGGAAGCGCCCAGCGGCGAAATCACCCAATGCAACAGCGCCGCATAGACTAATGCAAACATCAGCGTGCCCCAGCACATCGGCAGGCCAATTTTGGCAATTTGCCACGCCAAGCGGTCAAACGACAAATGCTTTAGGCGGAATGGCGTTTTCTTGCCCAGCACCACTACCCCAGCCAGCAGTGCCACTGCTTGGCTTAGGCCGGTCGCCATAGCCGAGCCGCCAATACCGTAGCCCAGCTGATAAATGCACACTGGGTTCAGCACAATGTTCAACAAGGTGGCAACAGCTTGCAGCAATAAGACGGTGCGTGTTTGTCCGTAGGCGATAAACACGGCATTGAGGGTTGGCATAATGGCTTGTGCCAGACAAAACTGTGCATGCCAACGCAAATACTCAGCCGCTTGTGCGGCGACAGGGTCGGCAAGCCCAAGCAGTTTGGATAGGGCGGGCGAATAAAGGGCGCTGAGGGTCAGCACTGTGCCGCCTATCAGCAGCGTTGCCAGTAGGGCGTTGCCTATCAAGCGCTGTTGCAACCTGCTGTCTTCGGCGCCAATGGCCCGTGCCAACAATGACAATGTGCCTGCTGAAACTATCGAATACACCGCATAGTAAGCAATCAGCACAAAGGCGCAAGAGGCAATGGCTGCCTGTGCTTCCACCCCTAACCATTGTACTGCTTGTTGGTCAATGACCCGATAAGCGTTATCCAGCGTGGCGGACAGGGCAATGGGCAGGGTAAGGGCAATGAGCTGTTTTATGCTGAGGGTCATGGTAAGCCAAGGGCATGGGGGAAATACGGATAACAAGGCTACACTAAACAGTGCGGCAAGCAATTAGTCAAACTGATAGGGCGCATTATTAAAAGATGTGTTGCCCCCTAAAAATTTGAGCTGATTTTTTTCGGTGTCTGTTGGATAATAGGGAGTTAAATTATAAGAATAAGTTAAGGTGTTAAAAAACTACTATGGAGAAACCGCATAGCTTCACACGTGAAGAACTGTTAATGTCCGGAAGGGGCGAATTGTACGGGCCTGAGAACGCACAACTGCCTTTGCCCAACATGCTCATGATGGATCGTATCACCTTAATCACCGACCAAGGTGGTTTGTACGGTAAAGGTGAAATTGTGGCTGAACTGGATGTTCATCCGGACTTGTGGTTTTTTGCTTGCCATTTCCAAGGCGATCCTGTTATGCCCGGTTGCTTGGGTCTTGATGCCATGTGGCAATTGGTTGGCTTTTTCTTGTGCTGGATGGGCGGGCCGGGCAAAGGCCGCGCATTGGGCGTTGGCGAAGTTAAATTTACCGGACAAGTGTTGCCCACCGCCAAAAAAGTCATCTACCGGGTGCATCTTAAACGGCTGATCATGCGTAAGCTGGTGATGGGCATAGCCGATGCCACCATGGAGGTTGACGGCAAAGTTATTTATGAAGCGACCGATTTACGGGTTGGCTTGTTCACGTCTACGCAAAATTTTTAGGGTGGGGTATGAAAAGGGTCGTGGTCACTGGGCTGGGCATTGTTTCCAGCATAGGCAATAACCGTGCGGAAGTGCTCGACTCCTTACGGGCGGGCCGTTCTGGCATAGTGTTTGCTGATATTTATCAGGAAATGGGCTTCCGTAGTCATGTGCATGGTGCAATCAGCATTGATTTGGATGCGTTTATCGACCGTAAAATCAAGCGGTTTATGGGCGATGGCGCGGCCTTCAATTACATTGCCATGCAACAGGCCATTGCCGACGCTGGTTTGGAAGACTCCGAAGTGTCCCATGTCAGGACGGGGTTAGTGATGGGTTCGGGCGGGCCATCAACTTCCAATCTGGTGGAAGCCGCCGACATCATGCGCAGCAAAGGCATCAAGCAGGTAGGCCCATACCGTGTGCCCCGTACCATGTCCAGCACCAACACCGCTTGCTTGGCCACGCCGTATAAGATCAAAGGGGTCAATTACTCCATCAGTTCCGCTTGTGCCACCAGTGCCCACTGTATAGGCCATGCCATGGAACTGATCCAAATGGGCAAGCAAGATATTGTCTTCGCAGGCGGGGGCGAGGAACTGCATTGGACAATGTCGGTATTGTTCGACGCAATGGGGGCGTTGTCCTCGAAATACAATGACACGCCCAGCAGCGCATCCCGGCCTTATGATGAAACCAGGGACGGTTTTGTCATCTCAGGCGGCGGCGGCGTATTGGTGATAGAGGAACTGGAACACGCCCAAGCCCGTGGCGCGAAAATTTATGCCGAACTGGTCGGTTATGGCGCCACATCTGACGGTTACGATATGGTGCAGCCTTCTGGCGAAGGCGCGGTGCGCTGTATGCAGCAGGCCATGGCGACGGTTGACGGCAAAATTGACTACATCAATGCCCATGGCACCAGCACCCCCGTAGGTGACACCAAAGAATTGGAAGCGTTGCGCCAAGTGTTTGCCGACACGGAGCTGCCCAAAATCAGCTCCACCAAATCACTGACCGGTCATGCCTTGGGTGCCGCCGGTGTCAACGAGGCGATTTATTCCTTGCTGATGATGGAGCAAAACTTCCTGAGCGCCTCCGCCAACATCAACCAGCTTGATCCTGCCGCCGAGGGGATGCCGATTGTCCGCGAACTGCAAGAAAACGTGACACTCAATACCATTATGTCCAACAGTTTTGGCTTTGGCGGCACCAATGCCACCCTGATTTTCCAGCGCTATCAGGATTGATGCTTTTACGGGCAGCGGCCTAAGCCGCTGCCCGCCCTTTAAACCGTTCACTTTAGCCATTTTCTGACCATGTCAGACCCAAACCAAAAATCCCGCACCCAATTTAACAAGCTGCAAAAGCGCTTGCGCCATTATGTCGGCGACGCCATTGCCGATTACAATATGATCGAAGAAGGCGACAAGGTCATGGTGTGCTTGTCCGGCGGCAAGGACTCTTACACGCTGTTGGATATTTTGTGGAATCTGCAAAAGACCGCCCCCGTTAATTTTGAGCTGGTGGCGGTCAATCTCGACCAAAAACAACCGGGATTCCCCGAACAGGTTTTGCCGGATTACCTGTCTGCTATGGGTGTGCCGTACCATATTATCGAAAAAGACACTTATAGCGTGGTCAAACGGGTCATTCCAGAAGGCCAAACCACTTGCAGCCTGTGTTCACGGTTGCGGCGCGGCACCTTATACGGCTATGCCGAAGCCAATGGCATCACCAAAATTGCTTTGGGTCATCACCGTGATGATATCCTTGAAACTTTTTTCCTTAATATCTTCTATGGCGGCAAGCTTAAAGCAATGCCACCCAAGTTGTTAAGTGATGATAAGCGCAATATTGTCATCAGGCCACTGGCCTATTGCCGCGAAAAAGACATCGAACGCTTTGCCGTGTTTAAAAATTTTCCTATCATCCCTTGCAATTTGTGCGGCTCGCAAGAAAACTTGCAGCGCAAGGCTATGAAGCTGATGCTGAAAACATGGGACAAACAGTTTCCCGGGCGGCTGGAGACCATTTTCACCAGTCTTCAAAACGTAGCCCCGTCCCAATTGGCGGACAGGCAGTTGTTCGATTTTATTGGCTTGCAGCAAAGCTTGTTGACCGGGCAGCCAGCCTTGCTTAAGGGTGGCTTGGACGAGGATGAAGGTTTGGCGGTGCTCGGGCAGTAACGTCCGTCCGCTTAGGGCAACACAAGCGCTTGAAGCGAATGGTCCGGCGAGCCTATCAACTGCCATTTTTGTTGGCGGGATAATTTCTTGATTGCCGCCTCGCGTTGTCCCGCTGAGCGGCGGTCATGGTTTTTTTCTAAATAAACCAGTTGCTCAGGCTGTCTGCCACGAAAATATTTGGCACCTTTCTGTCCGGCATGTTGCCGGTAGCGTCTGGACAGGTCGGTGGTGATCCCTGTATAAAGTGAGCCGTCCGAACATAGAATCACATAAACATACCAATCCATCAGCAAGGCTCATCATTATGACAGGTAAAGTGACCGAAAAACCAATGCTCGGTTGGCGGGAATGGGTCAGCTTGCCAGCCCTGAACCTCGACCCTATCAAAGCTAAAATAGACACCGGCGCCCGCTCATCGGCATTACATGCGTTCAGCATAGAAAAGTACCACAAAGGCGGCGCGCTTTGGGTGATGTTTGCCCTGCATCCGCTGCAAACGCGCGAAGACATTGTCGTAGAATGCCACGCCGCCGTTAAAGACAGGCGCTTGGTGTCCGATTCGGGCGGTCATAAACAACGCCGTTATGTCATCGAAACCCCTCTGTTGATTGGGCAAACCCTAATAACAGCAGAAATGACCTTGACTAACCGTGACAGTATGCGTTTCCGTATGTTGCTGGGCAGGACCGCTATGAACGGTCATTTTATCATAGACCCTGCCGCTTCGTATTTGCAAGGCAACCGTGCCGAATAAGCCCATCTTAAACCAATAGGCAATCCCCCGCCACTGGGGCGATTGCTTTAGTTTTGTGCAATAATGCAGCGGGTACGCACCAATTCGATGCCATTTAGCAGGCATTGCTGCACCTTTGTACCCAACAACCCCGCCATTTTGTTATGCGACAAGTGGCGGTTGCCATAATTTAAAAATGGCATGGATTATGCATTTTAATTCCTATGACTATTTGGCAGCATGGTATCAAGATGCTGTCTGGCATGTCGGAATTTAATGGATAAGGATTAATTCAAGGGCAGTTGATGCGCCGACCGTGTCGGCGATCATTGCCTAACCGGTTGCAGCTTCCACCTCTATGGGCTGCCACCATTCCTCAGCACCCTAACTGATTGTCCTAAAATTCTATGACACCTAAATTTATTCCCCTAAAAGATCATGATACGCCCATCAAAGTATTGTTCACAGGTTATTTGTGTACAGTGGGTATCGGCTATCTATTTGCCTTGATACAAATTTTATTCACCCACGGCATGGCAGACGGCAAGTTTGGCCTGTCCATTGATGATATTGTTTACAGCTATTATGGCAACCGTTCTGGTACTGTACTGGAGCATCAATTGAACGGCGCAATGAAAGCCAACGCCCCGGAGCAAGAACGTTTCGCCATGATAGAGTGGGTCAGGAGCGGTGCTGATGAGGATGAGTATAAGGAAACCGGTATCGACAAAATTGTCGAAACGCGCTGTGTGATGTGCCATAACGAAACCGCTTCCGGTATCCCTAACTTTAAGGATTTCAAAATCCTAAAGACCTACACCAAAGAAGATGGCGGGGCCACTTTTGCCTCGCTCACTCGGGTTTCCCATATCCATCTGTTTGGCATCAGTTTTATTTTTATGTTTGTCGGGCTTATTTTTAGCTTTGCCGAAACCACGACCACCCAATACAAGTGCATTGCCATTGGTATGCCTTATGCGTTCCTGATTGCCGACATATTGTCGTGGTGGCTGACCAAAATTGACCCCATGTTTGCTTGGTTGGTGATGTTCGCCGGTATGGGCATGGCCGTTTCTTTTGTCTTTATGTGGGCGACGTCTATACTTGAAATGTGGTTTTATCGTCCGGTTTTCGTTAATGGCTTGGGGGCCAAATATTTGCAATGGCGCGATAGCCAAGAGACATCACTGCCTGACCGTATTTGGGCGGTGGTTAAGGCGCTTGCCGGGCAAATGAAACCGCTGCTGGCTTTGGCCAAGGAAATGTGGCTGATAAAGATGTATCCGCTGCTAAAAAAACTGCTGAAAAAATAATTGACAAAGGGGGGTATTGGTTTCATTTTATACCCTCTTTTAATTTTCACGGGTCACTGATCTCATGAATAAAAAATTATTACTTGCCGCATGGGGTTGCTTGGCAAGCCTGTTGTTGTCTGCCAATTCCCTGGCTGAAAATAAATCGACCAGCAATATAAGCGTATTTGAACAACCGAAACCGCATGTATTATTACGCTATCCTGATGTACATGCCAAATCCCAAGCCTTAATCAACAGGGATTTGATATATCAAGGCAGTAACGGCCCAGTGATGACCGGCAATGTGACGCTGTACGCCATTTACTGGTCACCCGCGAAACTACAAGATGGTACGGCGGCATCAATGCCCGCCAAGTACCAGCAATTCCACAGCCAGTTTTTAACGGATATGTCCAATTCTAACGGGCTATCGAGTATCGTCTCCCAGTATTATCAGGTGGTCAAGGGCACAACCACTTTTATCACCGGCAAGCTGGTTTTTGGTGGCGCGTATGTGGACACCAGCAATTACCCTACTACAGGCTGTCCGGAATCGATGTTGTCGCCAACTAACTGTGTAGAAGATTCAGATTTGCAGGCAGAACTAAAGAAGGTGATTGCCACGCAAAAGTGGCCGGTAAATAACAGCACTATGTTCTTGTTGTATACTGCCAAAGGCGAAGACCTGTGTGATGGCACGGGCAGTTGCACCAGTGGCGGGCCTTCGCCTTTCTGTGCATACCATAATTTTATTGTACCTGCCAAGGCAACTTCTGCAATTATATATTCTGCCCTCCCTTATACAGGCACCAGGGGTTGTGGCATAGGCATTTACCCACAGCAATACCCGGATGCCGAGGCGGTCGCAAATGCGTCAACACATGAGATATATGAGTCGATGACTGATCCATTGGTTGGGGCAAGCCCAGCTTGGAACTCCGCCGATGGTAGTGAGATTGGCGACTTATGCAATGGCAGGGCTATCAGCAAAAATTTTACTTGGGCTAATGGCAAGGCAAATCATCAGTGGAATGGCCACTTTTATGCCCTCCAACCAGAGTATGACAACCATTTGCATGCGTGTGCCGATACCGGCTCATAATTGGGCAGCATTGGCGGCCCAATGGCATCGCCCCTTGATTGCAGGCTAAATAGCCATGTTAAAGCCTGACCGGGATATTCGCTTAAGCTTTAATGGCCTTCAATCTATTGTAAGCAGATAAAAATTAATATTATTTTAATTTA
>CAJAWH010000124.1 GCA_903945605.1 uncultured Methylococcaceae bacterium
GCTATAAGCCGCAATTTTTAACCAACTGATTGAATTTGTATTTTTAATCAGGTAGCCTTGGAGACTTGGCTGAAGCAGTTTGCTAACCAGAACTTTTTTGCTATACATCATCTTATCGTACTGTCTGGGTTTCGGGAGTCACTATGTTTGTGTCAAAATGTCCAGTGTGGTCTGCGAGGTTTTGCGTGTCCTGCATGGTTCACGGAAATGGAATAAACGGTTTCCTAAATATAGCCTTCCCTAGTTTTGGTTTTTGGCATAGATTTGTGGGATTGCAAACTGTTACCCATAGCTGCCCAATCCTTAACAGGCTAATTAATCATGGGGGGCGTATGTCCAATTACAGCAATATAGGTAAGGTTTGCCCTTGTCAAATCCCCACATCCCAAAAAGTTGATCTGACCAAAGCAATCAGGACGGAGTTGTTGCGTAAAGCCAATATCCTTGATGCAAACGGCGATTACCTGCCGCAATTCTTTTCAGCAGAGACTATCCGTAAAGACAAAGAATTTAGGGCGTAGAGAATATAACCGTGTACAGTCAGAATGCATCAAGGGCATTTTTATGCCAAAGCAACAACATTAGCGGTAACCTGGCATGGCCCGACAACCAGCCAAATGCAGTGGGCGGGACAAGACACCGATAAAACGTAATTTTTTATTGCTCATTAAGCTAACTAATGGTAAAAATTGCGAAAAATTATAGCATTTGCCAAGCATAAATTATGGTGGCAACCCAATAATATTCAGCTTAGGTCACCTGATTTATGAACAGATTTGCTTATATTTCCCTGTGTCTTTTTATCTTAAACCCGTTCGTTTTGGCACAAGCCAAAACCAGCCAGACTATCAGCTTTGGTGCGGCCCCCGCAATTGCCGTAAACGGCACGGGCAGCGTTTCTGCAACCGCCACGTCCAAGCTTGCAGTAATATTCACCTCGTCCACAACCAAAGTTTGTAATGTCAGTGGCAGCACAGTCACCGGCGTTGCCGCTGGCATTTGCACCATCACCGCCAATCAGGCTGGCAATGCCAATTATAATGCCGCACCCATTGCCACCCAGACCTTTAACATTGCCAAAGGCAACCAGACCATCAGCTTTGGCGCAGCCCCAACGCTTAGCTTAAACCAAAGCGGTGGTGTAAAGGTTTCATCGGCTACCGGCGCGGTGACAGCTAGCGCATCATCCGGCCTGGCAGTTAGCTTAAGCTCCGCCACGCCCAGTGTTTGCAGCATCAGCGGCACTACCGTGACCGGCATGAGCGTCGGCACTTGCACCATCAACGCCAATCAGGCGGGCAATGGCAACTATAATGCAGCGGCGCAAGCCGTGCAGTCTTTTAGCATAGCCGCAGTTGCCGCCGCAACGAACAAACCGGAAATCGTGCAGATAACCTCTGCCAGCACCACCTCCATCAGCTTGGCCTGGCTGCCAACCGACATGGGCATCCCCGCCAGCCAAGTAAGCTATGCGGTGTATGTGGCGACCAGCAATTCGTTTACGCCAGGCTCAAGCAATTTATACAGCACCGTGGTTGGCAAAGCGCAAACCACACTGAACGGGCTGACTGCCGCGACCACCTATTATGTGCTGGTTATCGCCAGCGACAACAAGGGCAATAGCATTGCCGGTACAAACTATGCGTCGGCCAGCACCTTTAGCGTGCCGGTCATCAATAATGCGGCGGTGGCGGTGCATACCAGTGCTGCTTTAGGCTTGGGTTTGGCCACGCAAAACGGTAATACCCTGAGCTTTAACAAAACCGCCGCTGCCAAGGCCCCGCCGGTCAATAGCATCTTGCTCAGCCAAGACCGCGATGGTTATCAGTTGCAGACAGTCAATAAGGTCTCGGTTTCAGGGTCTAAAATCAATGTCACCACCAGCCCCGCCGCTTTGTCGGATGCGCTGAGCCAGGCAACGGTTGCCAATAATATGCTGCTTTTTGATGTGGGCAGCACATCGGCATCGGCAGCGCATAAGGCACAACCCCGGACGGCAACTGCGGCAAATGGCAGCCGGACTAGCCAAATCAGCTGGGCTAAAGGCTATTTGACGGCCCAACAAACCGACCATGCTTACCAAGCCCCACAACTGCTGGTCAACCCGACCGCCGTTGCCAACCAACACCGGATTGTGATGAGGCAAAGTGCCTCCGCATCAGAAGATGTCACCTTGCAGGCGACTGTCAACTTTACCCCAAGCCTACAGACCGAACTCAGCTGGTCACCTAGCGGCATCACCAGCGGTACGCTGACAGCCAGCGGCACTTTAAGCGTCGATCTTAACGCTGCCTATAATTTT
This sequence comes from uncultured Methylococcaceae bacterium, assembly GCA_903945605.1. Lineage (GTDB taxonomy): Bacteria > Pseudomonadota > Gammaproteobacteria > Methylococcales > Methylomonadaceae > Methylovulum. Next base: position 2,303 of record CAJAWH010000124.1, read on the forward strand.
AAGGCCGCTGCCAAATATAACCCGTCCCCGGTAGTGCTGTTCACCAAAACCTATACGCAAATTTATGGATGGGTTTACCAAGAAGTCACCTTGACTGTCACGGCACAAATCACTTCATCGGCTTCGGCGGCGATCAAGGCGGAAACGGATGCCACCGCCTCTGAAACGGTGACGGTTGGGGCAAACTATAACCCCGCCACGGGCCAGTGGCAGCCGGTGCTGGATGCCAACGGCAGCCAAAGCCTGACCGCGCAATTAGACCTTGACGGTGGTGTAAAAGCGCAAGTGCGCTTAATCCCGCAAATCCAAGTTGCCTATTACAAAGTGGTCTCAGGCACACTATCGGTTGAACCCTACTTGGACGGCACTATACAGGAGACACAAATCAGCAGCGATCCGGCGTTGCTGGCGGCTTTGGCGCCGGCTGTGATGGAGCCTAGCCAATTTGACATCAACTTGGGGGTGCAGGCCAATATCAGCGTCAATATCAATGCCCTCTACCGCAACTTTAAAGCGCTGCCTAAAACAACCGTTGCCGGAAAGACTTACCCTTTATTAAGCCTGCCCAGCCTGCAATTGCAAAGTATTGACAGCACCTCACTGGCGGTAGGCCAAGCCCAAACGCTCACGCTTAACGTCACTAATGGTATAAACGATACGTTTGATCCGGCTTCCATGCAATGGCAGGTGATTCCGGCGGCTGCCGCCAGCATCACCGATCAAGGATGCACATCAAACAAGGCCGGATATACTTGCACCGCCAGCCTGACACCACAGACTGCCGGTACACTTAACGTGCTGGCGTCCGGCTACGGTACGCTGGGTGCGCTGGCAAGGCAATACGCGCTGACATCGGCTAGCTTGGCAGGCTGTCAGATAGGAAGCCCGGGGCCGGCCGGTGGCATCATATTTTATTGCGACAGCACCGACCAACATGGTTTGGAAGCTGCGCCGGTTGATCAGACCGCATCCACGTGGGGCTGCTGGGGCTGGGACAGTTCCATTAATTTGTTTACATGGACAACCGTAGGCAACACTAGCACCGCCATCGGCAGCGGCGCCGCCAACACCGCCGCCATCATAGCGGCCTGTGGTAAAAGTGGCGGTGCGGGCAACGGCAACCCCTTTGGCGACGGAACGGCGAGCAATGCCGCGGCAACCGCCGCTGCCTATACCCTAAACGGTTATCATGACTGGTATTTGCCGTCACTGTACGAACTGAACCAACTGTACCTCATACAAGACCTTGTGGGTGGTTTTGCTTATTACTTTTACTGGAGTTCTAGTGAGTACGACTACTACTACGCGTGGTACCAGTACTTTGGCTATGGCTACCAGTACTACTACAATAAGCTCTACCCGCTGGCAGTGCGCGCTGTTAGGGCTTTTTAACTATTTAACCCTTTAACACTTTGCTTTTCCCGCGAAGCGGGCGATTTTTTTGCCATGGTGCTTTCATGACCTGCCGGTTATCGGTACCGACCCCTTTTGTAGGGTGGGCACGCTGTTTGTACCCATGCGGTCAAATTAGCAATGTAACGGGGCAACTGTGCCACAATGACCCGGATTCCACTACGCTTCATCCAGGCCAACCCGCTATTATCAGGCTGTTCAACAGAGCTATATGTTAATGCGAAAACAGACAATTGAATATTCTCCCCCCCTTAGATGCGCTTAAGCGACAGCCTTTTATGAAAATTGATTTTTCACCACTTTCAAGTGCAATAGGCCAATTAGAAAAAAGCATTGCTTTTGCCACCTCAGAAATGGCGGAAAACAATAGTGACTTGTTTGAACAGTTTCGTAATTCTGTCATTCAATGCTTTGAATTTACTTACGAACTAAGCCATAAAATGCTGAAACGGCATCTTGAAGAAACAGCGGCTAATCCAGAAGAAATTGATTTAAGCACGTTTCAAAACCTTATCCGCATAGGCAACGAAAAAGGCTTGCTACGCTCTGACTGGTCCCAATGGAAAAATTACCGTTATGCGCGAAGCAATAGTAGCCATACCTATGACGGCGGCAAAGCCCAAGCGGTGTACAGTATTGCCGCTGATTTCTTAATTGAGGCAAAGTATTTGTATGAGCAACTGCTCAACAAAAATCAGCAAGCATCCATTTAAAAAATATGCCAAAAATTGACATCAACGCACAGGATTGGCATGAGGTCTGCCATATTCTTAAAACCCTTCTGCCCGATTATCCGGTTTGGGTTTTTGGCTCGCGCGTGAAAGGGACGGCTAAAGCCTACTCCGACCTTGATTTGGCCATTATCACCCGGCAACCACTCCCCTTGTCGGCAATGGCAACTATTAAAGAAGCGTTTGACGAATCAAATTTATCCATTCGTGTTGATGTTGTGGACTGGGCGGCGACTAGCCAAGCGTTCCGAAAAATAATCGAGGAAAACAAAATAATAGTGCAAAAAGGCAAGGACGCTGCGGATAAGCTCGAAAATGTCCGGCATCCGGCAACAACATCAAGATCGGATTTGCCCTGAATGGCATAAAAGCGATAGCACTTGCACCCCGAGGGTGTAACCCAACAAAAGAAACTAACCAAATTGGAAAATATGCTTTAAAGGGGCCGAGACACACCCAAAAAGGCATCGCTGATAGCTGAGGAAAAAACGCTCCGCGACTTGCGCCACGCGTTATCCCTAATGCAAGGGAGCATGGCTGAAACGCTTGGCATAGGCCAAGAGGGGATATCCCGGCTTGAAAAGTGAATCGACCTGTCTAATGTATGACAGGTGGAGGGGGTGTATAGCGATGCTCGAGCATTTCATCAATCTTGACTGTCAGGCTTTCAACCGCCTTTATGGTCAGCTCGGCATTAGGGCCTTTCGATTCTGAAATGAATTTGCCAACCCACTTGGCATCAGAAACCCGCACTAAATCACCCATAAGGTAAGCAAACAAAAAACTGGGTTTATGCAATCTTCCGACCAACACGTAATCGGCTCCAAATGCTTTTCCTAACTTAGCTGCAGCATCGGCATGATCAAACAGATAACCCACTCCACCAGTAGCTTCTTGTTGGGCTGGTAAAGGGATTTCGGCAATCTGATAGCCAGCAGACCGCAATTCACCCTCTAGCAATGGTTTGATAGACACTGTGCGTTTAATCTCAGCAGGAACTGCGGGTTTCAATGTTAAATCTTTCAACTCGAACGCCAATACCGCAATGCTTGGTGCTGCTTGTAAATTAATGCTCACCAGGCATGTTAAGAAAAAAACCATTTTATGTTTAGTCATGAATGATCCACAAATGATGTTTGCATAGAATCTATAGGGTTCTATATACGGTCGAATAAAGCTGCTGTCAAAAATCTTGATTTTTGGCACTAATAGACAACAACCAGAGCAAACAAACAACCGAAATCCTAAACAGACCTCGCTAGGTGACCGCTTGCCCGTATGCTGAAGGGGCTTAAGCGGCTTTTTAGAGGCATAGCAACAAGCAAACCGATTCCTCTGCCCCGTTTTCGCTATACAATACACCGCAACAGATTACCAACTGATGTTACGCAAACAGCCGTTCGCTCCCTGAGCGAAGCTGAAGGGAGTCGCAACAATGACCCAGCAGAAAATAAATCGTAGCTAGGGATTCGACTACGCTCAGCCAACGTGCTGCGTAACATCAGTTACCTATTTAACTGTCAAACAGAAGTGGCAAATTATCATGAAAACGCCGCAACTAAGAAAAACCGTGGAAAAACCGTGAAACGTTTCGGCTGGTCGGATGTCTGACACGGGTTATCCAAACAACGCAAAAATCCAATGAGGATATTATGAAAAATCGCAAAATCTACGCGGCACTGCTGTTTTTGTCGCCGATGTTAGCGGCGCAAGCCGAAGGCAAGGTGGCCGAACATGTTTTGGGGAATGGGCTAAAAGTGCTGGTCAAAGAAGACCACCGCTCACCGGTGGCGGTTTCGCAAGTGTGGTACAAGGTCGGCTCCAGTTACGAGCCGGGTGGCATAACGGGTGCGTCACACATGCTGGAACACATGATGTTCAAAGGCACTGACAAACATCCGATGGGCGAGTTTTCGCGCATTATTGCCGAAAACGGCGGCGAACAAAATGCCTTCACCGGCGAAGATTACACCGCTTATTTCCAAACGATGGAAGCCTCTAGGCTTGCGGTCAGTTTTGAGCTGGAAGCCGACCGGATGCGTAACTTGCACTTGTTGCCCGAAGAACTGAAAAAAGAATTGCAGGTGGTCACCGAAGAACGCCGGATGCGCACCGATGACAACCCACAAGCCAAAATGGGCGAACATTTCGCCGCTATGGCCTACAGCAATAGCCCTTACAAGAACCCTGTGATTGGTTGGCCTGCTGATATAGCCAACTATACGGTAGAAGATTTGCAAGCTTGGTACCAACGCTGGTACGCGCCCAACAATGCCACGCTAGTGGTGGTCGGTGATGTCCAGGCGCAAGCGGTGTTTGATTTGGCAGAAAAATATTTTGCCGAACTCAAACCCAGCGACATCAAGCCGTTAAAGCCGCAAACTGAAATTGAGCAGCTAGGTGTCCGCAAAATGACTGTAAAAGTACCGGCAAAATTGCCGTCACTGGTCATGGGTTATAAAGTGCCTTCTTTAACCACTGCAAAACCCGAATGGGAAGCCTATGCATTGGAAGTGTTGGCGGGGGTATTGGATGGTGGTAACAGTGCACGGTTAAGCTCTGGCTTGGTGCGCGGCAAACAAATTGCCGTGTCGGCCAGTGCCGGCTATAGCCTGACCACGCGTTTGCCCGCCTTGTTTGAACTGGATGCCACCCCTGCGCAAGGCAAAACTGTGCAGGACTTGGAAAAGGCTTTAAAAACAGAAGTGACCAAACTGCAACAGCAATTGGTGGCGGAAGATGAATTGCAGCGCATCAAGGCGCAAGTGTTGGCCAGTGCCGTTTACGAGCGGGATTCTGGCTTTTATCAGGCAATGCAGTTAGGGATGCTGGAAACAGTTGGTCTAGGTTGGCAAAAAGCGGATGAATATGTCGCTAAAGTCAACGCGGTTACCGCCCAACAAGTGCAGGAAGTGGCACGTAAATATCTGATTGAAGACCATCTGAGCATTGCCTATCTTGATCCACAACCTATCCAATCACCCACTGCCGCCCACCCAGGAGCCCAATAATGCGTACCCGACTGTTAGCTTTCTTTTTATTGGTTTTCACGCAAGCACCGTGGGCGGCGGCAAAGATCGACCACTGGCAAACACCCCAAGGGGCGCGGGTTTATTATGTGCGCACCGAAGGTTTGCCGATGGCGGATATCCATATCATATTCGATGCAGGCAGTGCGCGTGATGGCAAGGCGTATGGCTTATCAAGCCTGACCGCCAACATGCTCGACACCGGTGCGGGTGCCTGGAATGCCGACCAAATAGCCCAACGCTTTGAAAGTGTCGGTGCCGTGTTTGGTGCGGGCAGCACTATGGACATGGCCACTGTTTCGCTACGCACCTTGACTGACAAGCCGTTGTTCGATAAGGCCGTGGACACCGTGCGGGTGATTTTGTCGCAACCGCGCTTTAATGCCGCCGATTTTCAGCGCGAAAAAAACCTGACTTTGGCAGCCATCAAACAAGCGGAAGAGTCACCCGCTGAAGTTGCCCACCTTGTATTTTACAAGGCACTATATGGCGACCATCCCTACGGGCATCCCGGCGAAGGCGATTTAAAAACAGTTGCCGCCCTAAAAGCCAGCGACTTGCGCGATTTTTATAAACGCTATTATGTGGCTGCTAATGCCCTAGTGGTCATTGTCGGCGATTTGGACAAAGCCCAAGCCGAACAAACAGCCGAAAAATTGTTGGGTGGCTTGCCGGTCGGGCAAAAACTAGCCGCTTTGCCCGAAGTAGTTGCCCCCGTCCAAGGCTCGCAACAGCATATTGATTTCCCCTCCACACAAACCCATGTGTTGGTCGGTATGCCCGGTACTTTCCGCAAAGATGCCGATTATTTCAATTTATATGTCGGCAACCACATCCTTGGCGGCAGCGGCTTGGTGTCCAAGTTGTTCAAAGAAGTCCGCGAACAGCGTGGCTTGGCGTATAGTGCTTCCAGTTCTTTTATCCCACTGCTGAAACCCGGCCCGTTTGTGGTCAGCTTGCAGACCCGTAATGACCAAGCCCCGCAAGCCCTAGCCGTGCTTAACCAAACCTTGGCTGACTTTATTGCCAAAGGCCCTAGCGAAGCGGAATTGGATGCCGCCAAGAAGAATATTACCGGCGGGTTTGCCATGCGTATTGACACCAACAAAAAATTGGCAAGCTACGTCGGCATGATCGGTTTTTATGATCTGCCACTGGATTATTTGGACACGTTCGAGCAAAAAGTCTCGCAAGTCACCACGCAATCAATTGCCGAAACGTTTAAACGGCGTATCAATACGGCACTGCTGCAAACCGTCACCGTGGGCAAAGGTGCAAAATAAACTACGCATAATTGGCGGCACTTGGCGTAGCCGCCAGCTAAACTTTGTCGATGCACCCGGCTTAAGGCCAACCCCCGCCCGCGTGCGCGAAACGCTGTTCAACTGGCTGCAAACCGACATTATCGGCAGCCATTGCTTGGATTTATATGCCGGTAGCGGCGCATTAGGGTTCGAGGCGGCCTCGCGTGGCGCCAAGTTAGTGGTGCAAGTGGAAAGCCACGCCGAAGCTTGCCGCGCCTTGCACGCCAACGCCACGGCATTGCGGGCAACGCAAATCAAACGGGTGCAAATGGATGTGTTCCGCTATTTGGCGGGTGATGCGGAAGCCTTTGATATGGTGTTCCTCGACCCACCGTTTGGCAAAGGCTTGGCGGCGCAAACCTGCCACTGGTTGGCCGATAAAGGCTGGTTGTCCCCTTATGCCAAAATCTATGTCGAGACCGAAGCCAAGCTAAAAGTAGAAGAGTATCCTGCTAGCTGGCAGTTGCTTAAAAGCAAACAGGCGGGGGATGTGGCGTACCATTTATTTGCCAATAGGGTAGCGGCACAAACGCCAAACGGGTAGAGCTGACAAAATGCTTAAAGGCTCTTAATGCTGGTGATACGCTGATAGTAATGATGCAACCCACTTTAACAGAATCCAGAGCAAACATGAGAGAAATATTCAATAATGGTATCTGCAGGACACGATGTAAATAGCACCGTCCTCCGGCAAGTAAACCAGGCGATGCTCATGAGTGATTCGCCTAGACCATAAACCTGTAAGATTTCCTCTAAGAGGCTCGGGTTTTCCAGTTCCCTTGAAAGGATTGCGTAGGCATTCATCTATAAGATCGTTGATTTCATATACAATTTTTAGATTTTCTTTTTGCCATGATAGGTATTCGTCCCATGCATTGGGAGTCCATGAAATGGCGATAGTTTTAACCTGTTTTTTGTTTTGGGTCTTCTTGTTTTTCATTGCGGATCAGGTCTCGTTGTTGAGCCTTGCCAGCTTTAAGCTGTGCAATGGATTCCATTAAACGACTGGCATTATTCGCCGAACCGAGGAGATACATGGTCTCCTCCATACTATTGAAATCAGCCAGAGACAACATCACAACGTGTTCACCATTTACACGGGTGACAACGCTTGGGGAGTGGTCTTTGCAAACATCATCCATTACAGTCTTCAAGTTGGCGCGTGCTTCGCTAAAAGTTAAGATGTTCATAATTTTTTACTTACGCTCTACTCATCTAGTTATGGCAGGAAACAGTTCTGTTTTACAGCTTCTTCAAAAGTCCGCAGTTGTGTTGAATGGCTATGGCTACATCGTACATCTCCTGTGTTTACCGACCTTAAATTAAGATACGATAGTACGTTATCTTGTACAACAATACTAGCATTTTTTAATCCGTCCCAAAATAAGGCATGATGTGGTTATGTGCGCGTCTCAACCGAAGACCAGAACCCAGACTGAAGACAACAGGCAAGAAATTAATACCGAAAATGTCGCTTTGGGGTCGTGACAAGACGATCAAACCTTACCCAACTAAGCCATGATATGTCCGAAAATCAAATTGCAACCACTTGATTGCGTTCAATGATATAGTGGCGCAAGCCAAGTGAGTTTGATTGACGATTTTGGGCGGTTGCCAAAAACGGCTGAGTCATGGCGGACAATCGCCGACTAATCGGGCCGTTATTGCCTGACGCTTGGAAAACAGCTTCGAATAATTCTGGTTTTTATCTTGAATGGGGGAATAGTGGTTATGACTTTTATTGGCTGATGTTACGCAGCTCGTTGGCTGAGCGTAGCCGAAGCCCCTTCTACGGCTTGTTTTGCCGAGTGTTCGGTTGCGCTCCCTTCGACTACGCTCAGGGAACGTACGGCTTTCTTAAGATTGATTGCCGCTTGCCTTAGCATATCTGGGGCGTTGTCGATGCCCGTCAATCGGGCTTTATGGCAGTGCCACAGCCAATTTCTAAGATTTCGATGTTTTCATTAGCCCAGCAATGCACCAACCCGCTGGCTAATATCAGCTGCAGCGGGGCAAATTTTATGTACAAGGCCATATTCTTCGGCTATGAGGCCGTCAAATAAACGTTCTGCAACAATTTCACCCATATTTTCTTCTGTAAACGGTACAATCTATTGTTTGTGACTGTTCCAGCATAGCAGCGGTTTGAGACCTTCGCCAAGAAAATTAGCACCTATCCCGGCACGCTGGGGGCTAGGTTGCAATACCTTGGACGGGTTAAACCCTTTTGGATAAATGACCGGACAGTATTCCGGTTATGAATGAAAAATGCTTTTAAAATAAACCATCTTTTTTGTTAATGGTATCCGACACACTGTACCCTTCAGCCCTAATCACCGACTATGTTGACTTATCCAGTAATTGATCCCGTTGCTTTAAGTATTGGCCCCGTAAAAGTCCATTGGTATGGCTTGATGTATCTGGTTGGTTTTGCCGCTGTCTGGTGGTTGGGGCAAAAAAGCGCGGCAAAGCCGTGGTCGCCAATAAAGCCCGAAGTCATTGAAGATTTGGTCACTTTCGGTGCTTTCGGTGTGGTCTTGGGCGGACGTATTGGTTATATCCTATTTTATAACTTTACCGAATTCCTGAACGACCCCTTGTTGCTGTTTAAAATATGGCAGGGCGGCATGTCTTTCCATGGTGGCATGTTAGGCGTTTTTGTCGCCATGTGGTTTTTTGGCAGGCAGCAAGGCTGTAGCGTGCTGCAGTTGAGCGATCTGATTGCCCCCCTTGCCCCTATCGGCTTAGGGGCAGGGCGCATTGGCAACTTTATCAATTCCGAATTATGGGGCAGACCCAGCGACGTGCCGTGGGCGATGGTTTTTCCTAATGGCGGCCCGTTGGCACGGCATCCTTCGCAGCTTTACGAGGCGTTGTTGGAGGGTTTGGTGTTGTATGCCATTATGTGGTTTTATACCCGCCAAGCCCGGCCCACTATGGCCCCGACCGGCATGGCGGTGATGTTGTACGGTTGCTTCCGTTTCTTTGTGGAATTTTTCCGTATGCCCGATGCCCACTTAGGGTTTATTGCCTTGGATTGGCTGACTATGGGGCAGCTGCTGTCACTGCCAATGATAATAATCGGTGCGGCTATGGTTTATTTTGCCTATAGAAAACCGGTATGAAGCAGTATTTGCAACTGCTGGAAAAATTGCTTAGTGAAGGCACGCCAAAAGGCGATCGCACCGGCACTGGCACGTTGTCGCTGTTTGGCCACCAGATGCGTTTTAACTTGCAAGATGGTTTTCCGTTGGTCACCACCAAAAAAATCCATTTAAAATCTATCATCCATGAATTATTATGGTTTTTGCAGGGCAACACCAATATTGCTTACCTGCAACAAAACCAAGTCACGATATGGGATAACTGGGCCGATGCAACGGGCAGCTTGGGGCCAGTTTACGGCAAGCAATGGCGGTCATGGCCTACCCCGAATGGCGGTCATATTGACCAAATGGCACAACTGCTGGAACAAATAAAAACCACGCCCGATAGCCGCCGCTTGGTGGTTTCGGCATGGAATGTGGCGGATTTGCCAGATGAAAGCATCAGCCCACAAGCCAACGTGGCCTTGGGCAAAATGGCTTTGCCGCCATGCCATACATTTTTTCAATTCTATGTGGCGGATGGCAAATTGTCATGCCAGCTTTACCAACGCAGTTGCGACATTTTTTTGGGTCTGCCGTTCAATATCGCCAGTTATGCCCTGCTAGTGCAAATGGTTGCCCAGCAAACCGGCTTACAATTAGGTGATTTTGTCTGGACGGGTGGCGATGTGCATTTGTATTTGAATCATATAGAACAGGCTAAAATACAATTGGCCCGCCCCCCTTACCCATTGCCGTCCCTAACTTTACAACGCAAACCGGCATCACTGTTCGAGTATTGCTATGAGGATTTCGCCTTGACCCATTATCAGGCGCATGAACCAATTAAAGGTGCCATTTCCGTATAACGGCAATGCCACCATCATTTCAATGACAACCCAATTAACAAATGGATAAAAGATTTAAAGCACATCCTTGGCATGGCATTTGTCCCGGTGGGGAAGCCCCTAAAGTGGTCACTTCTTTCATTGAAATCGTACCCTCTGACACCGTTAAATATGAAATTGACAAAGCCAGTGGCTACTTAAAAATTGACCGGCCGCAAAAGTTTTCCAATATGATCCCTACCCTATACGGATTTATCCCTAGGACGTTTTGTGCCGAAAAGACTGCTGAATTCGCCGCCGAACGTTCAGGCAAAGTGGTGGCTAAAGGTGATGGTGACCCGCTGGACATTTGTGTGCTGAGCGAACGTAGTGTCACCCACGGTGACATACTGGTGCAGGCCGTACCCATCGGAGGCTTCAGGTTATTGGATGGTGGCGAGGCGGACGACAAAATTATTGCTGTTATGCAGGGTGATGAGTTTTATCGGCAATGGCATGATGTATCCGACTGTCCGCTGTCTTATATCAACCGTTTAAAGCATTACTTTTTGACTTACAAACATTTGCCCAGCGAAAACAATATTTGTGAGATTACTGATGTCTACGGACGTGAAGAAGCCCATGAAGTCATAAACCGATCAATGGAAGATTATCACCATCACTATGGCAAATTTCAGCCGGTCAATTTTTTGTAAGTCTTGCATAGGCAAAATTACCATGCGCCAAACACACTGATAGTTAAATTTTATGCGATGTCCATTTTGTGGCACAGATGATACGCGGGTCACTGATTCAAGGTTAGCCAATGAAGGCGATCAAGTGCGTCGCCGTCGTGAATGCAATGCCTGCAAAGAGCGCTTCACCACCTTTGAGACGGCCGAATTGACCATGCCTCGGGTGATTAAACGGGATGGTTTGCGCGAACCCTTCAATGAAAAAAAATTGCGTTCCGGAATGCTCAAAGCATTGGAAAAACGTCCGGTTGGCAGTGACCAAATAGAAGCGGCGCTGGGGCGCATCAAAAAAAACTTGGTGGCTAAAGGTGAGCGGGAAATTAGTGCCCAAGAGCTGGGTGAGGAAGTCATGAAGGAATTGAGCGTGCTTGACCATGTGGCCTTTGTGCGTTTTGCTTCGGTATACCGCAGCTTTCAGGATATCAGCGAGTTCACTGAAATTATCGAACGTCTACAAAAAAAATAATGTCCCAGCAACAAGATATTTTTTTTATGGCCAAAGCCTTGCAACTGGCGGAGCGGGGTCGCTACACCTGTTCCCCTAACCCGCGCGTCGGGTGTATATTGGTCAAAGACGGCACGATTATTGGCGAAGGCTGGCATGTCCGGTCGGGTGGCGACCATGCCGAAATTGCCGCGCTTAAATCGCTGCATTCAGAAAACCAGGCTCAAGGTGCCACCGCATACGTCACCTTGGAACCGTGCAACCATTATGGCAGAACCCCGCCTTGCGCGGATGCACTGGTAAAAGCAGGGATAAGCCGCGTGGTGGCTGCCATGCCAGACCCCAACCCATTAGTGGCGGGACAAGGTTTGGCAAAATTACAGGCAGCCGGTATTGAGGTCAGCGTTAATGTGTTGGCAGACGATGCCCACATTTTAAACCGTGGCTTTGTTATGCGCATGACCGAAAACCGCCCGTTTGTGCGCAGCAAATTGGCCATGAGCCTGGACGGACGCACGGCTATGGCTTCTGGCGAAAGCCAATGGATCACTTCCCCGCAAGCCCGCGCCGATGTCCATCGGCTCAGGGCGGAAAGTTCGGCTATATTGACGGGGGTCAACACGGTATTGGCTGATAACCCGTCACTGACTGCCAGGGTCAGTTTTCCGGTCAAGCAACCGCTACGGGTTATCTTGGACAGCCAACTGCAAACGCCGCCGACCGCACACATGGCGGCATTGCCGGGGCGTTCGTTAATCCTTACCTGCTCAGAAAATGCCGACAAACAGCAACGTTTGCAACAGGCCGGTTTTGAAGTGTACCGCTTGCCTGATGATAACGGGCGGTTAAGTCTGCCTGACGTGATGCGGTTTTTGGCAGGGCAGCAGGTCAATGAAGTCTTGCTGGAAGCAGGCGCGGTGTTGAATGGCGCGTTGCTGGCGGCAAAGTTGATAGATGAACTGGTGGTGTATATGTCTCCCAGCCTGATGGGCCACCAAGGGCGCAGTTTGTTTTATCTGCCTGAAATGTTGGCAATGGCCGACAAACAAGCTTTGGTATGGCAGGATGTCAGGCAAGTGGGGGCGGATTTGCGTTTGACTTTAAGGCCAGCATAAATCCACTTGATTTTTAAAAGCTTAATATTTTAAAAAATGTATAAGACAGCATGTGACCCGCTTTTTCCAATAGACTGTGAATTTCCAGCTCATGAAAATGGCAAATTCAGGTTTATTGATTTATTTGCCGGAATAGGCGGTTTTCGCCTTGCCATGCAATCAGTTGGCGGCAAATGTGTATTTTCCAGCGAATGGGATAAAGATTCCCAGGCAACTTACTTTGACAATTACGGCGAATGGCCAGAAGGCGATATCACCTTAATTGCTGAAGATGAAATTCCCGACCACGATGTGTTATGCGCAGGTTTTCCTTGCCAGCCGTTTAGCTTGGCGGGGGTTTCTGCACGCACGTCCCTTAACACTGCCCATGGTTTTGCTTGCCAAACGCAAGGCACGCTTTTCTTTGATGTCATGCGGATTGTGTCAGCCAAAAAACCCAAGGTTATTTTTCTGGAGAATGTTAAAAACCTTGTTCGTCATGATAAAGGCAACACCTTTTCGGTTATAAAAAACACTATCGAAGCACAGGGTTACTCTTTCAGTTATGCCGTCATTAATGCCCAGACCGTTGTGCCGCAAAAACGTGAAAGATGTTATATTGTTGCTTTGCGGGACTCTTCGGTAAAGTTTGAATTTCCGGATTTTAATGGCAAGCCCATCCCTTTGAAAACCATACTTGAACCTAATGTGGCAGATAGCTTTACCATTTCCGATAAGTTATGGGCGGGGCACCAACGACGCACTGCAACCAATTTGGCACGAGGAGCCGGTTTCACGGCTTTTTGTGCAGATATTGAAAAACCTGCCAATACCCTAGTTGCCCGATACTGGAAAGACGGCAAAGAATGTCTGGTACCCCAAAAAGATAACAATCCCCGCCTGTTGACACCACGCGAATGTGCCCGTTTGCAAGGTTATCCCGAGTCATTCAGGATACCCGCCCGTAAAGCGGTGGCCTATCGCCAATTCGGCAATTCAGTGGCGGTGCCTGTTGTCACTAAGCTTGCCCAAGGCATTTTTAACTATTTATGTGAATTCAAGCCATGCGATTTGGGGCAAACCAGAAGCTAAAATTTAATGCCCAAACAGGGGCTTATTCGGTTGTCACTGAGCGTGAGTTTTACGATTCCCAGAATTACTGCCACGGATTCAGAAGCAGAATTATTGGTTGCTTTTTTGGGCAGGGAGAACATTCATGTCGGCAATGTCGGGTCAGATAAAGACAAAGCAGGCAAGGTGATTAGGCTTTTTCCTGACGGAAAAGAAATTAAACAGAACCTTGTTTATCCAAAGCCAAACGAAAGCGAGTTGCGCTTGTATTTGTCGGAAAGGGCGGGCTTCAAACCCACTGCAAATTCTATTTGGTTTATGTTTGTCCGTGATAGTGAATTGTGGATTGGCAGTATGCCGGAAGCACAGTGGCGCGATGAAAATATAATCATTGTTTATGACGAAACAGAAAATATTTTCCAAGACTCGCTATTGGAGTTGGATGCAATAAAACTGAATAAATTGAAGGCTCGGGATGTGTTTGCAAGGGACAGGAATTTGGCGTTGGAGAGGATTAGGATTGAAAGATATTTATGTGAATATAATGAGGGTGTAAATAAAACCGTGTAACCGCTTATTTTTGAATGCCATAAAATATGGCACTAAAGGAGGAAAAAATGAGCGACATGATAACAGACCCCAAAATGATTTCAGCCTTGCAAGACTTGGGGCGTGGATTAAAAACC
>CAJAWH010000125.1 GCA_903945605.1 uncultured Methylococcaceae bacterium
AAGTTAGCCGCAGCACGGATGGCGAGGAAGGAAAGACGGCTAAATAATGTGGAATTGGCGGTGTGTCAGCCCCTGGCTAACGCCGCATAATTCCATTGTTCGTGGAGGGGCGAAGTCCAAGTTCATCTGAAGCATTACACTGACCAGGTATTCTTTACGGATCGGAAGATATGAGTGTGAGTGTTGTTTGAGCTGTTACCCCCAATCCCTAAGCTAACCTCATTCCCCAATTCAAGGTACGGGTATTCCTTCCTCAGCGTTTTGACCAAGGTGGCTGGAGGTCGCGGCTCGCCGAGCTCCATTAGCGTCGGGAAACGTAGTTCACAAACTGCTTGATGTAAGAAGTTTCGCTTGTATTTGTCGCCATTCTTAGAACGAATAGCCACTAATTTGTCGGCATTCCAATTTGGTGTCATGCTGTTCTCAAAGAATACGAGGAAGATTGTTTTAAATCTGGTTGAATTTTGCCATACACTGATAGCTTAAGTCCACCTGAAGAATTTTCTGTAGTCAATTCGTTCTGAATTGTGGTGTAAAGTCACAGACTAAATGGAAAATCAGACTAAAGTCGAGCATCTCTTTTTATGACACTAATTTTCGAAATCGGTATATGGGGTCTAAAAATTTACATATTATTTTCGAGATTACTGCCACAATTACACCAAAATTACACACAGTTATTTTCAGGCATAAAAAAAGCAGTCGCCCATACAGGCTAACCGCTTGATTCATTTGATAATATATGGTGGGTCGCATGCGATTCGAACGCATGACCATCGCATTAAAAGTGCATACCCAACGACTTGAAGCAACCTGAAACTGCACTTTACACCTTATATATGCATAGTTTCAAGTTGTTTCGAGTTTGCTTGATTTCGTCTTGGATAGTTTGGCCAGTGCGCCTAAATTTGCGCCTAGCTTTTTAGCGAAAAATATAAAAATGCAATTATTCTCGACCCTATAAACAGCCTTATATCAACTCAATATAAGCTTTCAGCACCGATACTGTTTGTGGAAGCTGTTGTTTTTGCAGTATCGCTAAAAACTCCTCTTTTGCTTTCGGCGGGTTTTTTAATGATTCGCGCTGCCGTTTGATTGCCCCACAAGCAATCGCAGGCGCCAAGTCAATTTGGCTATAAACAAACTCATCAGGATGGATGGCTTCAATGCCGTATTTTGCCAAAGCATCATTGGGGAAGTCTTTTAGGTTAAAAGTGATAATCGCATTTGCACCAGATTTGATGGCGGCGGCTAGCACATGCCTATCATCAGGGTCGGGTAACACGAGCGCATCTATCAAGCCTTCATAATCGGATACTTTGGCATCACGCACACTGGCATCCATTAAGTCGCGTGTCTTTTCTAAAATCCTTCTATCGAATTTGTTTCGTCTCAATAACGCTTCAATCCATTCTTCATGGATATGATCTGTCCATCGCGCCTTGAACAAATCAGTTAAAGCCAAATGCATCAACAAATCCCTTAAGGGGGCAGGATATAAAACACAAGCATCATAAATGACGGTGAACTTCGCCACTACTCATACCCCATGCCAAGCTCTTGGGCTTGGGATGTCAATTCAGCCAATGCTTCCAGTCGGTCAGCATCAATTCGTTGCTTATAGTCGAACACCTCTTTAGCCAATACCCGCCGATGCGTACCGACTTTTCTAAAGGGTATTTTGCCTTGTTCGAGCAAATCGACCAAATGGGGGCGGCTCACGTTTAAAATCTCGGCAGCCTCTTGCGTGGTCAATTCGGCATGGATCGGCATGACCGTTATTGCATTGCCCTTGGACATTTCTGTCAGGATGTCCAACAACAAATTTATCGCATAGCCAGGTAAGATCAAATCGTCGGGGTCCTGATGTTGGTTGGCGATTTTTAAATGTAACCTGTCGTTATGGGCATATTTTGATAAGGCACGGCTTGTTATTTTGGCATCTTCCGTTTCTTGCGGGGTAGGCAGGTGGGCAATGTTGGATACTGTCATTTTATGGGCTCCCATTTGTTTAAGTTGTCTTCCGAAAACAGTATAAACGAAATAAACGAAATACAGAGAAAGTTCCAATGATGGTCTTTTCAAGTATTATGGATGCTAGTTCGGAGATAAACTGACAGTCAGCCATTCTTTTTGCCTGTGCTGTTGTAGATACACCAAGCATTTTCCACTCTTTTTGAGATGATTCTGCTTCAACCTGAAGTGGGCACTATTGTCCAGACAAATAATGCTGTAATCCAAGCTAAAGCCCCCACTACTCTCAAGCTGAGTGCAACTACCCCATTTTCCCAGTGCTGACCGATGAAGGGCGCGACACCCAACTAAGCCTGTACGGGCTTCTTAAGCGCAATACCATCATTATGGGCGATAAAGTCGCCACACTTTGTGTTCATTATCACTAATGCGTTGCTCTAATATTTTGACTTGGCAAGCCAGTTGTGCCGCTGCATGTCGTTGCAGTTCAATTGCTTTCTCATGCTGGCTTTGTTGTGCCTGCAACGCGCTTAAATCCCGTTCAAGCTGGTTGTTTTTTTGTTCGGTTTTGATTTGTTGCTCTGCCAACAAGCGCAAATACTGATTGATAACATTATTATCCAGTGCGTCTTTTAAGAAATGGTCAATCGACATGAGTGTCCTTATTGTTGAAACGAGGTTAAGAATTAAGCCGTCCGTGTGTGTTGAAGACAGGCAGCCGTATCGTTTCCATGATGTAAAGGCTTCAAAAATATATATTCAACCGAGCTTCAATTGCTGTAAATTTTCCAGTGATGTGCCGGTCTGAACCACATCTAAACTCACAGCGGTGCAGAGCTGGATTATATCTGTGCCGATAATACGGGCAAACAACTTACCACTTCCGTTGCCGAGTAAATCCAGGCGTTTGTAAATAAGCCCCGCTTCGCCGTCGTGCATTTCTCCGGTGTGGGCTTTTGGTGAATGTGTATAAACCAAAATAAAGACACCTTCCCGATACGGCCCTATTTCGTGCCATTGCTGGTAAGCAGCGCCTTGTTTGATGACAGGGTGAAAGCGTTGGGCGCGGATGCGTCCTACATAAAACGCAAATGGGGCTTCGCCTAAGCTGTTTTCAACTGCACGGTTGATAACCTCAACAGGCGAACCCGGGCAAAGCCGTAACAAGCCCAGTGCCACGCCCGTTTTGCCGGTTGGCCGGTAAACGTTATCGGTGTCTATCGGTAAAGGCGGATGCACGTTGAACGCTGGTGGGTTTGTGCCAAACAGTTTTTCCAATCTGCTTAAGATATTGTCATGCAGCTCTAAAACATCAACCCTATGTTGTTGCTCAGTTGTTTTGGATGAATTTTCCGTCATTGCATCTGGCGTATCAGAAGACAGGCCAAAAAGTGCTTGCACGATTGGAGAACGGCTGGCATTTCCTGCTAACAGGATATGGATTTTATCAGGGACTGTATCGGCAAAGGCTTTTTTTAACGCCACAAAGAAATTCCCCACGCCTTGTTCGATGCGTTCTTCAAGATAGTTGGTCAACTCTTGGGTGGGGATGACAAGTTCACAATCGGCTTTTTGCCCGTCACGGTTAATGAATTGAATTTTTTCAATGCCGCTGGTGTTGGTATACTCACCTGTTTCCCAGAAAGGCCGTAGACGGGCAATCAGCATCAGCGTATTGGTCAAAGCCGCTTGGGTTTTTTCTAAAAACATTTCCGACCCGGCAAAATCATCGGCATCCAATGGGCGGGTAAAGGCAACATGCTTGGTTCGGCAGATGTCAATATTGTGTAAAAAGACCCGATATGCCATGTTTTCCAGCAAATTTTCGCCACCTAAAAAACGGTCACCGGCAGAGCCAAAATGTTCCAGCACAATTTCTGTGCCAAAGTCTGCTTCTTCTGCGTTAGGCAAACGGTAATAGCCAAAATCAAAATCCGCCGTGCCGCCGCCAAAATCAAACACCGCATAAGCGATACCTTGCGCAGTCGGGGCAATTTTTAATTCTGGCAAAGCGGCGGCGGCATAAGCGGCAGGCTCAGAAGCGCGTTCCTCCACTTTAAACTGCTGGAATACGGCTTGGTTGACTAAGGAAACGGGTAAGCTACGCTGAAGGCCACGCCGAAATGATGCCAGAATTTTTTGTTTGACATCGGCGGGGTAAGCCACCGGAAAAGTCATGTAATAGCGTAAAAAGATGCCCCGTCCGCGCCAGTTAATGGTCAGGCCCAGATACCATGCGTACAACTCAACCGGATCAAACGGATAATCATCACTGACAGTCAAGGTTTCGCCTTTGACAGGCTGCAATAAGGTCAGTGGTTCCAATTTATGTTCAAACCTTTGTTGCCGGTCGGTAATCAGTGTCCGTGTATCTTTTTGTTCGCGCAATGCCCATTGTTTGATTTTGCTTAATATGCTGGCAACCACGGCGGGATCAGTTTCATAAGTGCGCAGACTGTTCAATGCCTCATGCGAGCAACGCACATCATCCCACGACACCAGCGGCTGGTAAGGCTCTGCCTGCCATTCGGCGATAAAAGACTTAAAATCAACAAATTCCAACACCGTTGGGTTTTCATAGTGCAGGGGTTGTTGCGCTTGCCAAAAATCCTCAACGCCAATTCGTAACAGCTTGGATTGGCCATTTTCGGAATAGGCTACGACCGTGCTGCTGGTGCCAAAATCAATGGCGACATTCCAATCGCGTACATCCAGTGCCGGATTGCGGGCGCGGACACCGTGTTCGGTTAACGCGCTGTCTGCCATGCCCCAAAACTCCCATAAGCCTTTGGCAGGATCGGTGAATTGCGCCTCTTCCAGTAGGGGCAAACGGGCACGGAGATGGTCAATTGGAGCGTACAGTGCCGATAACCTAGGCGCGTCCACAAGTTTTTTTAACAGTGGCTTGGCGTTAGTGTCGGCACAAGCAAGCAAATCCCATTGTTGATCGAGACAATATTGCAAAAAAGACTGATCCGATTTTTTGCAGACAGAGTAATTGACACCGCACAGATTGGAACAGCCTTGGGTTTGGATACGGCCGTTTCTATCCATATCCCATACACCATCTTCACATAGCCAAAATTCTTCATCCAAAATTCGTCGATTTTGGCCCTCATGCAATGGAAATTGTTTGTGGCCAGCAATCGCCCATAGTTGCGCTGGTGTCGGCAAGCTCCAGCCATCCAAGCCGGCCAATTCCCAAGTGCTTATCAATTCTTTGGCTCGATCCGGTCTATATCTCACTTGATTATCCGGAGAGCAATTATAGAAAACCCACAGCAAACCAGTATGCGTGTCATACAACATGCGTGTTTGCTCAATGCCCGACCCATCAACCATCCACCAAAATGGATACGTAGTCAGTTGTGCCACTAAGGCATTGAATTGTTGCGGGCGATATTTTAGAGTCAGCTTGTCTAAAGTCGGCGTAGTCATAATGCGTTTGTCCAAAAAGGATTAATGTGTTTTTACCAGTGGCTTTTTTTGTAGTTGCCCGGCCGG
>CAJAWH010000126.1 GCA_903945605.1 uncultured Methylococcaceae bacterium
AAAAGGAACAAACAGAGCTAACCGACCCCAACGGTTAAAAAATTTTAGGAGGGATGGCCGAGAGGCTGAAGGCGCTCCCCTGCTAAGGGAGTATGGGCTTTAACTCCCATCGAGGGTTCGAATCCCTCTCTCTCCGCCACATTTCAAAATGAAGCATTCTTTATTAAAAGCAAATAAAGATTGACATAATAAAACCAAAAACATATAATAAGCGGCTCAATTAAGCGCCCGTAGCTCAGCTGGATAGAGTAATCGGCTACGAACCGATCGGTCGGGAGTTCGAATCTCTCCGGGCGCGCCAATTAATAAAAAGTTTAATCCCCTGTAGCTCAGTCGGTAGAGCGGGTGACTGTTAATCACTAGGTCGGCGGTTCGAGCCCGTCCGGGGGAGCCAAGTAAATCAAAGCCTTAGACTAATATGCGGTCTAGGGCTTTTTTTTTGAGTCACCAATAAGTCACCAGCAGGATTTAAAACCATTCCCTGCCCCCCTGCAAAATAATTCAAAACCGCCGCAACTATTGCCGCCGTCCGCAAATTATTTCCGGCTTGTGTCGGTGGCCATTTTCCTATTGCACGGGCTTTGCCTTTAGCAAGATAAACGCCAATGTCGGATGGCACGGACAATGAACAAGCATCTTACGCGCCAATGGTGGATTACCGCCGCTTGGCATAGGCTTTGCAAATGCAATAACCACGCCAGTCATGTTTGGCACGATAAATGCCCATGCAGTACCCGTGCCAGATTAGGTTGGCGTGATGCTTGCTAGGGCAATAAACGCGCCAGTCTTTGTTGGCACAACCCCTGCATTAGCACGATACGCGCCAATGGTGGTTATAGGCGGATGGCATGGGATTTGCCGTTAGCACGGACTGAGCCAATAACGGATGGTACGGGATATGCGTTTGCAATGTGCGTGCCAGCTCAGGTTGGCACAAGGTTTGCTCGGCACGATACGCGCCAGAATCGTTTGGCACGGGATATGCAATTGCAATAATAGTGCCGCCAATGGTTGGTATGTAAGCTGCTATTAGCATGGGCTATGCCAGTTTGTGTTGGCGCAATTGATGCTAAGGCAAGGTGTGTGCCGTTTTGTCACTTGCAAAATACAAGCCTCTGTAGCGATATTTTAGCGAGTCTGGCAATCCTTCAGCCAAGGCGTTAGCGTGGCTGTGGGTGTAAAAAAACCGCCCTGAAGACGGTTTGTGATGTTTGGAAGCCAAGCAAGTTTAGCCGTTGTCCGCCACTAGGCTGCATTTGTTGAAGGTGTGGCCTGAAAAAAAGATTTGTTTTGTCCGGCATTTCGTCATTTCGTCATTTTTCACACTAAAACGGATGCTAAACAATGGCTTGCGGATGACAAAGCGGTTTTGTTCCGTCATTATTGCGTCATTGCTTTGTCAGCTTTCGTCATGCTGCCCGCCACAAGGATGACAAACCATGACGAAACGATGACGCAATAATGACGTTTTAATGACGTTTCGTCATGGTTAAGTTGTTGTTTTTGTGTGGTTTAACTGGAAAAATGACGAAACTGACATTATTTTGGAAAAACTTTAAAATGTTTCTCCAGCATCCAGCCTTGTGTTTTGTGCGATTTCTGGAAGCCGTTCGCCACCATGCGGTTTGAGAAGTTGTTGCGGCTCAAGGGGAAGTTGTAGCCCGCGTCTTTGCAGAATAGCTTGTAGTCCTGATAGGCTTCGGTGACAGACTTGTAATAGATGTTGCCGCCCGTGGTTTCCTTAACAAAATCTTCGTACAACGCCACGGAATCCAGATTTTTCATAACCGTGGCTTTTGCCGCCAAACAGGCTTCGGACACGAAAACATCACGGTTTTTGATGACGCTCGCCGCGCCTTCGATTATCCAGTTGAGGATGCCCGCCTTGTCCGCCAATAGTTTGCCGGGCAAGTCCCTGTCCTGCTTTTCCTGCGGGATTGTCACGTCAAACGGTATCACCACGAACCGCCGCCAGAAGCCTAGGGTATGTTCGACATTGGCGGAATCGAACACGTTGATGTTGAAAATCAGCTTGGCGTAGTCCTCCATCATGAACGGGTTTTTGTAGGGTAGCCTTGCTTCTATCGGCTCACCGGATGCCAGTTGCTTGGCTTTGCCCGCGTCAATTTTGGTGAACCGTATATCGGTGGCGTAATTAACGATTTTGTCCTTAATCATGGCGCGGTAGTAGCCGCTGGTGTCGGTCAAGTTCTCCAGTGAACAATGGCTGATGTTCTCCTTGCCCAACAAGCCGTTGATGCACTCGAAAAATACGCTTTTGCCGTTCGCGCCGCCGCCATACAGGAAAAAGAATTTTTCCAGCTTAAGCCCACGGATGAACAGGTAGCCCGCCACTTCCTGCAAAGTGCGTTGGGTGTCTTGGCAAGGTAAAACCTCATTAAGGTACTGGGCGAATAGGGCATTGTCCGCCGCTGGGTTGTAGTCAAAGTCCAGTTGGTGGGTGATAAAGTCGCGGTAATCAAAGGGTTTCAGGTTCATGCCCTTGTTGTCCAGCACCAGTGTGCCGTTTTGCAGGTTGATGCAGGATGGCTTGACAGCGTGCTTATCGGTGAAATAACTCTCCTGTTGCGCCTGCTGGTAGAGCTTGTCCACAAAAGTTGAATCACGGCATTCAATGGCGGTGTAGCCCACTTTGATAGCGCCGTGCTTGAGCAGTTGTTTTATTTCCGGCTCGTCAAGGGGAAGCCAGTACGCGCCATTGAAGATGTACCAGAACCCGTCATGGTGGCTGAGGGGGTGGCCTAGCTTGGCGGCCTTGGTGATGACTTCATCGACAATGGCAACTTTAAAGTGCTTCTCCTTGGGGGTTTCGTCCGCGTCGCCATTCCAGCCCAATGCCCTGCACTTGTTGACAAGGTTGATACGCTTGATGCTCCTCAGCAGGACTTTAAGCAGGGTTGCCTTGCTGGCCTTGCCTGCCGCCGCCTGTTGCGCCTCCTCCAGCTCGTCGGCTTGGGCTGCGTCGGCAAAGTGCTTAGCCATTGTGAGCGTCCCTTGCGGCTTGTGC
>CAJAWH010000127.1 GCA_903945605.1 uncultured Methylococcaceae bacterium
ACGCGCCTGCATCCACCCATAGAGTATTTGCGTATAGGTCTTATATCAAAGCAGTTTGACCAGTACGGCAATAACAACCACTTGGCCTATAGCCACGCCAACACCCCATTTGACCAGCTTGTTTTCCAATGCCAGCAAATCCATTTTGGTGGCTTGGTTAGACAGGTCAACGCCCTGTGCTGCACGTACTGTTTCGGTCAATACTTCTGCCTGTTTGTCAGTAAAGCCGGCCTGTTTCAGTTTTTTTATAAATTCGTGGGTATCGAAGCTGATTGCCGTCATATGGCCTCCTGATTTTAGTTGTTGCCAGTTTACCATGCTTGATGGTTGCCGCAAGCCTGTTGCTCAGTCAAGGCAGGGTAAGCCGTTTAGGCGTTAGCTGAATCCGGGGCTTCGTGGCACAGTTGCCCCGTATACCGCCACACTGCATACAGACTAAACTTTTGTTCAATTGGACATGCGGGGCAACTGACCAAAAAAACAACATTAATTTTGGGGATTCATTAGGCTGTGTTACTTTATGTCCGCTATAAATTAATGCCATAGCAAAAGCACATCGAAAACCAGCCCACTTCAAACCATAAAGGTCACCATGAAACTAAACCCATTATCCTTTGCCTTAATGGCGCTCGCCTTAACCCCCCTGACGGCACAGGCCGTGCAATTGCCGGTCATTGCCGACACCTATTTGGATGGCGCCACCAATCAGGGTTCAGCCGTGCAGATCCACATCGACCCAACCAACAAAGCCTTGCTGCAATTTGACTTGTCCGCCTTGCCCGCAGGCATCAACAGCAAAGACGTGGCCAAAGCCACCTTGGTGTTTTTTATGAGGAACTTGCCCACCAGCGGCTCAATCAATGTCAGCCCGATTGCCTCCGCCTGGGTTGAAAGCACCGTCAAAAGCTCAAACGCCCCGCTCATCAATGCTTTTGAAGCGACCAGCGGCGTTATCAGCAGCAGCAACAATTATTATTCCGTTGATGTCACCCCGCTGGTGCTGAACTGGGTGGACACACCCGCCAGCAACTTCGGCTTGGCATTGAGTTCCGCCAGCACCGCTTCCCTGACCTTCGACAGCAAAGAAGCCGTCCAAACTAGCCATCCTGCCTATATCGACCTGGAATTGAAGGGGTCAGTAGGGGCAACAGGCGCAACCGGACCGATTGGGCCAGCCGGCCCACAAGGTCCGGTAGGTGCAACCGGCCCAATTGGCCCACAAGGGCCACAAGGTGCAACGGGCCCGCAAGGCCCGGCAGGCACGCTGGCAGCGGGCAATAACGCGGGCGACATGCAATATTGGAATGGCACGGCTTGGGTGGTTGTGCCAGCATCAACCGTTAATAGGGCAACTTTACAGTTCTGTAATGGCGAACCCACTTGGGGAGCGTGCCCTTACACTATAGGTGATACAGGCCCGGCAGGCGGCAAGGTGTTCTATCTTACGGATGCGAGCGGATTGCACGGACTGGAAGCGGCCCCGGTTGACCAATCGGCAGCTATACAATGGGGCTGTAATGGCACCTCTGTCGGTGCAAGCGGCACGGCAGTCGGCACGGGCAAAGCCAACACGGCGGCAATCAATGCGGCGTGCGGTGCCGGCACCGCCGCGCAAGTGGCGGCCAGCTACAGCCTGAATGGTTTCACCGATTGGTACTTGCCGTCCCAAGGTGAATTGGGTTTATTGTATCAACTGCAATCCGTTGTGGGTGGTTTTGCCAATAGCATTTACTGGAGTTCTAGTGAGGGCGGCAACGACTCCGCGTGGTATCAGATCTTTGGCTATGGCGGCCAGGGCAGCTTCTACTTTAAGAGCTACGCACTGGCAGTGCGCGCTATCCGGTCTTTTTAACCTTGACCTTGTTGGTGGGCGGCGAAACCCGCCCGCCACGCTTTGTAACAGCACATTAAACAGCCATTATTGGCTTATCGTGCCAATCGTGCCAATCGTTTTTTTACTTCGGCAATGTTGTATCATGGCAGATTGCGCCACCACCCTGTAGGTGAGGATTTTAGGATATCTGCACACAACCCTTGCCATTAGAACAAAAACCATTATGAACCGCCAAAGTGCCCTAGCACTACTTACGAAAGCCAAACCCATATTCCGGAAACAGTACGGCAATTACAAAAGCACAACGCATCAACAAAACAAAATTGGAGCTAGTCTGGCTAGGCAAGGTCAAGCGGCCTAAGCTGGGGCGCACATTTTAGTTGAAACACCTGCCTTGTCATTTTACGCCCAATTCTGCACCCTACTGATGTAGGAGCGACTCTAGATGCCTATAAAATTGACATCAACCCCGCTAGCCAATCAAGCTATGAAAATATTGCTGTTTGAATACATCACCGGCGGCGGTTTCAACAAACAAACCCTGCCGGATGCCTTGGCACGGGAAGGCCAACTGATGCTGCAAGCCCTGTTGGATGACCTGTCCCGCCTAGACAACATCCAGCCCGTTGTGATGCTTGATGCACGCTTTACCGGACTGATAAAACACCCTTTCGCTACCGTATCGGTCAGCCCCCAACAAGACTGCCAAGCCGTTTTTTTGCAAGAGGTCAGCCAATGCGCTGCGGTTTGGCCCATTGCACCGGAATTTGATGGTATTTTAGAAACCCTATGCCGCGAAGTGGAACGGCTGGGCAAACGCTTGCTGACCTCCTCGGCGGCGGCAGTGGCGCTCAGCGCCGATAAATGGCAGACTTACCAACGCTTAAAAGCCTGTGCCGTGCCTACCGTAGCCACCCAACGGCTCGACCAATTTAGCTATGACGGCAGTGGTGAATGGATGGTGAAAGCCCTAGACGGGGCTGGTTGCCGCGATAGTCACCTGATTAAACACCCGCAAGACTGGCCCGCACTGGACAAGCCTAGCGACCATTATATAATCCAGCCGCATTTGTCCGGCGACAACATCAGCTTGTCGGCTTTGTTTGCACACGGGCAAGGCTATCTGTTATGCGTTAATCGGCAATATTTTCAGCTGATTGATCAGCACTACCAATTGACCCGTATAGCGGTCAATTATTGTCCGGCTACGCTAAGCCACCAAACGTTATTGGATAAAATAGCTGCCGCTATGCCCGAACTGTCCGGTTATGCGGGTGTTGATCTGATTGCCACGGCAGATGGCTTATTGGTGCTGGAAATCAACCCCAGGCTGACGACTTCCTACGTTGGCATTTATAATGCCACCGGTATCAACGTGGCGGAACAAGTCATTAATGGCTTAGCCGCCACTCCAAATATTCAGGCCACCCGCCAGCAAACGGTCACACTTAACCTATAACAGCTTGATATATAAATCATGACAACAACCTATAACGTAGGCTGGGACATTGGCGGCGCCCATGTAAAAGCCGCTGTGCTAAACCCCGACGGCAAGTTGCTTGCCACCTACCAACAGCCTTGCCCGCTTTGGCAAGGGCTGGCCCATTTGCAAAGTGCGGTACAAGCCATCTTGCAACATCTTGAATCGGCTCGCCATTGCCACGCCATTACCATGACCGGTGAATTGGTTGATTTGTTTGCGTGCCGTGCTGACGGCGTTAGGCACATTCTCGACACCATGAAAAAGTTACTGCCCAATACAGGGCTGACCGTATTTGCCGGTACGGCGGGCTTATTGCCTATCGGGCAAATAAGCGCACAACATTACCCCGCCATTGCCTCCAGCAATTGGTTAGCCAGCGCCCAAATTGCCGCGCAACAGTGCCGTAACGGCCTGTTGGTGGATATTGGCAGCACCACTACTGATATTTTGCTGTTGAAAGACGGGCAAGTGCTGGCAGAAGCTTACAGCGATTACGGGCGCTTAATATCCCGCGAGCTGGTTTATACCGGCATTATCAGAACACCGGTGATGGCCATTGCCCAAACTGTGGCCGATAACGGTCTGGAAGTGCCGCTGATGGCAGAATATTTTGCCACCATGGCAGACGTGTATCGGTTGACCGGCGAACTGGACGAAGCGCACGACCAAACCGCCCCTGCCGATAATGGCGAAAAAACCCTGCTAGCCAGTGCCAGACGGCTGGCAAGGATGTTAGGTTGCGATTTTGAACCCACCGACTTGCCGCGTTGGCAAGCCGTTGCGCAATATTTGCGTTTACAACAATTGCAAACTTTAGAGCAAGCTTGCGAATTGCAGCTATCCCGGTTGCCTTTGCCTAACCATAGCCCAGTGATTGGCGCGGGGGTAGGGCGGTTTTTGGTCAAGGAACTGGCCCGGCATTTGCGCTATCCTTACCGTGATTTTGCCGATCTGCTGCCCGCCCCGTTGACTGCCACGCCGCTTAATGCTGCTGATTGTGCCCCGGCGGTTGCTGTGGCTTGCTTGGCGTATGGATGGCGGGCGGATTAATTTAGCGGGGCTTCGACTACGCTCAGCCAACGCGCTGGGATAAGGATCAGCCAACGTTGCTGCGGTTGCGCGTAGCCAACGCACACCGACACGTTCCCTGAGCGAAGCCGAAGGGATCAGCTGACACCCTATGGCTGGCTTTTTAACCCAACAGTGCCGCCACATTTTCTCAAAACAGGCCAATAGACTACAATAACCGCTTTAAACAACCACTTTTGGGTTGTCAATTGAACCTGACTGATTATCTATGAAAAAATTACAATGTGCTGTGATTGGCACGGGCTATCTGGGCAAATTTCACGCGCAAAAATATGCCGCATTGCCGGACTGCGAGCTGGTTGCCGTGGTGGACATCAACCATGCCGCCGCCCAAGCGGTTGCCGGACAATACAATGCCACCGCCCTCACTGACTATACGGAATTACTGGGCCGTGTCGATGCGGTCAGCATTGTGGTGCCGACCACCTTGCACCATCAAATCGCCTTGGCGTTTCTTAATGCCGGTAGCCATGTGCTGGTTGAAAAACCCATCACTGTGACTATTGCCGAAGCCGATGAACTGATTGCCGCCGCCAAAGCCAATGACCGCGTGTTGCAAGTCGGGCATTTGGAACGCTTCAACCCTGCTGTGCTGGGGCTGGATAAAGACGAAAAACCGCTGTTTATCGAATCGCACCGGCTATCGCCATTCAACCCGCGTGCCAATGATGTCAGTGTGGTGCTGGACCTGATGATCCACGACATAGATATTATCTTGGCCTTGGTCGATTCCGATATTGAACGTATTGATGCCAGCGGCACGGCAGTGTTGACGCAAGGCACGGACATAGCCAATGCCCGTTTGTTGTTCAAAAATGGTTGCGTTGCCAATGTCACCGCCAGCCGCATTAGCATGAAACTGGAACGCAAAATGCGCCTGTTCCGTCCCAGCTCTTATATTGCCGTTGATTTCCAGAACAAAACCCTGACCAAACACCGCACCGGCAGCAAAGAAATGTTCCCGGGCATTCCCGAAATAGAAACCGAAGAGTCGGTGTTTGAAAGCGGTGATGCGCTGCTGGAAGAGATCAAGCATTTTGTCCACTGTATCCAAACCGGCAGCCAGCCCTTGGTGTCCGGCGAAGCTGGGCGGCGGGCTTTGGCGACCGCCATTAGGATAACCGAGCTGCTGGGTGACAACGGATAGTCGACGGTAATGTGGAAAAGGCCACGCCTTTGGCTTGCCTGGGGGTTACAGCTTTGATTCAGATAGGCCACAACCCCGCCGCTTGCCTTTTTACCCCCTGACGGGCAAGTCTTGCGGGTCGTGCAATTTCTTTGCGGTAAAAAAGCCCTTGAAGTAGGGCATAAAGCTGCCGGTAATGATAACGGAATAAAAACAATAAATGGCTGCCGCTTCGCCGGTGGTGACACCTAATAGCCATTGCGGCATAAACAGTGTGAGTATGGCCATGACGCAGTGATAGGTGGATATGCGCCAGTTGTCTTTCCACAGGAAGCCGCTAAAGGCCAGGGCAAACAACGAGCCGTGGGTGAATAGGGTGGCGAAGGCGCTGCTGATGTGGTAGCCAATATGGTAAGTGCCCATAAACAGGCAAGACACCAGATTGCCAATAAAATGCGGTACGGGTTCAAAAAAGAATTGCCATTCTTTAGGCAGTTGGGACAGGATAATAAACAGGCTGCTCATCATAAGGCCGATAACAGTGGCTTTTTTTAAGGCGGTTTTGTCTGATGAATAGGTTGCCAGCCCTGGCATAATGGCGAAAGCTTGTAAGCCGATGTGTATGGTGGACAGTTGGCTGAGCAATAAATTGTCGCCATAGCCGCATTGGTCAGCTACCGGATAGGCAAAGTATTGGATAAATTCCATCAGTGAAAAATGGAAAATGGCATAAGAACGGGCGGCCCGTACCCAAAAAGTTTCTTTGCTGTCCGCAAAAGTGATGCCCGCAGCCGCTAAGCCCACCACCCCCATACCCAGCGACATATTTGCACTAAAACACATGATTTTCTCCTAATGTTTATTATTTTTAAGGCCGCCAGCACGGCTGCCTAGGCGGTTTTGGATAAGGCCACGTCCCTGAGCGAAGCCGCAGGGGGGCGCAACCAGACGACTGGGCAAAAAACAAACCGTGGCCGGGGCTTCGGCTACGCTCAGCCAACGTGCTGTGTAACAGCACTGTTAAGATGGTTTTTCCCGACTGGGGATTTTAGCCTGTCTGCCAAGGTGGCGGCAAGCTTGGTCTTTAGCGTTGATGCGTTAGCATCCGTTGTAAAGGGTTGTCCGGGTCGGATGCGCCAGTGGGTGGTGGCTGATGGTCGGCACAATGTGCAACCAGTTGTGCCAGTTGTTGGCTATGTTGTTGATGCTGCTGGGCCAGTGCATCCAGGGCGTTTGACACTTCGCCGTCTAGTTGGCTTAATGCCTTGGACACCCCTTTATTAAGGCCGCGCAAGGCGGATTTTTGCAAGGAAGGCTGGCATTTTTTAAGGATAAAAAACGGTATTAGCCAAGTCAGGGCAATCAGGAGACTGCTGTGCACGGCAAAATCAACCCCCAAGTATTGGCTGTGGCTTTGGCTGCTGGTGTAGTAGCCGGTGAACACCTGATAACCTGCCCACGCCATTGCCGCTAGCGGCAATAGCACTTCCATGACATGCAGCCATTTTAGCAAGCCCCGTTGCAGTGCATTGCCGGGGTGGGCTAGGGCTTGCCGTAGCTCAAGTTCTGTTTGTTGCCGGATATGCTGGGCGGCTATTGGGCGCAGTGGCCCTAGCTGGTTTTTTAATGGTAGGGTAGGGATGCCCAACGGGTCGGCGGCAATGACCAGTTCGTCTAAGGCATCGTCAAAGCGGGTTTGCGCCCATTCATCCCATAACCGCTCTTCAAAGCTTGCCTTGTTGTGCAGGTTGGCGGCTTGTCCGGCATAGTGCTGGGCGGTTTGTTGCAAGGGCCAAGCCAAGCCTTGTTGCAATAGCTGGCTGGTTTTAGGCCATTGTTGCCGCCATAGCAAAGCTAGTTGTTGCCACGCGCTTTGGTTGCCCAAGGCTTCCTGAAAATTCAGCAGTTGCTGCTGCAAGTCCCTGTTACGCGCTTGTAGCCCCAACTGTGCCAGTTGCTTAAGGGTGTTTTGGTTGGCCAGTGCAATCAGCGTGGCCTGCAGCTCGGCATATTCATCACCGTCGCCACCACTGGGGCAAATGGTTTTATAGATCAGTGGATTATCAAAGCCTGCTTGGTGCAATTGCTGGCGGAAATCGACATATTGTTCGTCTTGCCCGCTATCCCATTGGTTAAAGGCAAACACCCAAGCATGTTTGCCGCCTTCTGCCAGCAGTAGCCGCCACGCTTTGGCATCACGGTAACGTTCCGGGCTGACCACATAAACCAGTACATCAATATACGGTAGCCAACTTAACACCAGCTGTTGGTTGGCTGATTCAACGCTGTCAAAATCAGGCGTGTCAATCCAGATCAGCTGCTGTTTACTGGCATCGTTGTGGCTGGCGATGCGTACTTGTGCCAGCGGGAATGGTTCCGGCAAGCCCTGTACATTGACACTTTGGTGATGGTACAAGGTGACTTCACGCGAGGTGGGGCGGGCTATGCCTGCTTGGGCGATGGTTTGTCCGGCCAAGCGGTTCAGCAACGAGCTTTTGCCTACGCCAGTGCCGCCCATGAAGGCGACCAGTAGCGGACGTGCGCCTTGGCGGTCGTACAGTGCGTCCGGCAAGGCACGGTTGTCCGGTTTGGCTAAGGTGATGTGTTGGCTTAGCCAAGCATTTTTTTGTGCCTGTGCCAGCCACGTTTCGGCTTGTGCAAACAGCTCAGAGTAGTCGTAGGCCATGGCGTTTTTCGCTCAGTTGGGATTGTGCAGACTGGAGTTGTGCAGGGGTGATGCTAAAGTGTGCCAAATCGGGCAGTTGCTCCGGCAAGGCCATTAAGGGTTGTGCCAGGGCGTCACTAAATAGCCGTTGTTTTACGGTGTTGAATTGCTGTTGCTTAAGTTCTTGTTCCAATTTGTGCAGATAGCCGCCTATCGCGCTTTCCGTCAATAAAGTGGTGATGGCCAGCATAGCGGGGGCCACCAACAAATCATGCAAACCAATACCCCCGGTATGTAAGGTGATGGCAATGGCGGCGGCATCAGCGGTCACACGGGTGGCACGCAAGCTGTTAAGGACAAACGGCTGTTGTTGCAATTTGAGGTACAAACTTTGCGCGGTTTTTTCAACATCTTGCTGAAAATCAAGGTGATAATGTTTCGCCGCTTGGCTGAAGCCTTGTAACAGCAGGGGGCGCTGTTGCCTTAACAGGCCATTGCAGGCTTTCCACCAATGGCTATGGCGGCTGTGTTCGGTTTTGTCCATCAGCTGGTCAGCCAATTGAATCAGCAGATGTTCGGCAATCTGCTTCAGCAAAACGATTTCTTGGCTTGTTTGCGCCAGCGGGTGGCGTTTTCGGGTCAGTTTCATCACTTGCCGCACAGGCCAGGTCATAGCTTTGCGGGCACCGGTCAAAAAACCGGCCAGCCCCGGGATTTCCAGCAACACCGACAGTTCCGCCAGTGCCTGTTGGAAGGTTTCGTAATGGCGCGGGTGGTTGAGATAATCGCGCCGGTAATGCAGTAGCCCATCGTTGACCGCTTGCTCAACAGCCTGTTGCCATTCTGCCAAGGCTTGGTGTTCTTCCAGCACCGGTTGCAGCCACGTTGGCCAATATTTTTGCAACAAAGCCTGTTCATAGCGGGCTTGTTTACGGTGCTGGACGGATTTGCACAGCTGTTTAAGCAGTTGTTGGCGGGTGGCGGGCCAGCTCGGCAAACCGGATGATTTTTGGTAAGCCAAAGTGATGACGGCGGGGAAGGGGTCAGTCCGTGCCTGTTGCCATTTTTCCTGGAGCGAATGGATCAGCAGCTGTTCCGACCCTTCAGCCACTTTGTTCAAACAAATCAAGGTGGGTTGATGCAAGTCCTGCACTAAGGCCATCATGTCCCATACCGTCTGGTCGGCATATTTTTCTTTGCTGACCACTAACACCAGCACATCAGCCAAGGCGACCGCCCGCAACACCCCTTCGCGGTAAGTGCTGGAGTCTATCGAATCAAAATCGGGCGTGTCCCATAGCACACAAGGGGGCAGCAGGGTGCTGGCGGCAGGGCTTTCGGTCAAGGCGTAGCAATCATGGCGGGTAGGGGTCAGTTGCTGGGCGGGCAGTTGTTGGAAGCGCCCAAAGTAACGCTGCAAACCGCTACCGGTGTCGGCAAGTGTTATGCCGTGGCAAAAGCCTTGTGGGTGTTGGGTGTAGCCCGCCAACGGGCTGATGCCAGCCAAGTTATGGTTGAGCAAGACATTGGCCAACGTGCTTTTACCGGCTTGGGTGGGGCCTAGCAGGGTTATTTGCAGGGGCTGTTGGGCGGCTTGGCCCAGCCACTGGCCTTTGCGGATAAAGGCTTCCGCCAATAACAAGTGTTCCACCCGCTTGGCATAATCGGCGCGGTTTTTTTCGTTGCCTGGGCGGTTTAACGCGGCCTGATAGCCTTGCTTTAATAATTGGATAAATTCAAGCATAATCGCTTAGCCTAGGGTTACAATGACTGACCATTTTTCTTTGTGTTTTGTAATCTGGCGTGTATAACAAGTGTAGGACTGTCTGTCTTAACATAACATGTATATATCATTGACATCGAGGTTATCCTTATGAAAAAACTGCCTTTATTATTGCTTATTTTGGCATGCACAACATTAGTGGCTTGCGGCAAAGGGCAAGAAATCAACGGCCACACCATGAAATCCGCCTATAAATCAGTAAAGGGCCTGAAAAACCGCTTGGCGCCCGAAGTCAGGGTTGAGTTTGAAGTTGCTTTCTGGACAGTGCGTGATTCCATTAAAAGCGAAGATGAATTCCTGAAAGCAGTGGATGGCAAAACCCCGTTGCAAGTGATAGAAATGGGTAAAGAAGTGTACCAGCAACGCAAAAGCACCGGCTTTAAAGCTTATGAGCAATATATTAGCTGGGAAGATATGATCGGCAAGTTCGGCAAGGAAAGAAGCGATCAGGAAAACCGCAAAAGCGTTGCCAAAAACAACGATAATGCCAAAGATAAAGCCAATGATGTATTGTACAAACTAGGTTCCATGTAATCAGGTGGCGGAGCGGTAAGCTCCGCATGGTTGCCGGGTTGCGCTGAAGCGTTGGTGTAAATCCGTCCGTTCTGGGCAGTGCCGCTGTGCTGGCTGGTGTCCTAGGGGTACGGATTTACGGTCAGGCCGATGGTATGCGGCCAGCGCAATAAAGGCTGGTCAAATCACTTTTGTGGCAGGGCTTTTTGTTCAACCAAAATGCCGACAAACTGGTTGGCTTCTTTTATGGTTTGCTCCATAGCCTTGATCAATTCGGATATGTCCAAGCTAATTTCCAGAAACTCATTCTGTAATGCGGCGATAGCTCGGGCATTGAGATTGTGCTTTAAATACAACACCTGATCTTTAAACGCCGATAGCACCGGATGGATTTTACCCTCGGCACGGCGCATGGCTTTTATCAAACGCCCGTAATTTTCTTTGGCATCCTTCAGTTGTTTTTTGCTGTTGCGCTGCATGGTGCGGTTGCTGTATTCGCCCAGTTCCTTTTCCCATTCGGCAAACAATGACGCACTGACCAGTTCTATGGCATCTATACGCTCGCTAACGGTGGCGGTTTTGATGCAACAGAATTGGTATTGCCGGTTCAGCAACGTGTAGCGATGCTCCAGAGAATGCTCATTGACGGTCACTAAGGTCTTAAAACGCTCCAAAGCGTCGGCAAATTCATCACGGGTTTCCTGCAAGCTCTGGCAAGCCTGATCGACCTGCTGCACCACAATATCGCGTTTTGGCCTGCCGACAGACGTTTTGGCGGTGTAATAAACGCTGCGCACGTTCTTGGACAAGAACTGGCTAATCAGGTTGAACAGGCGGGGAGGGATGTTGCTCGGGTTGGACATGGGCGGCGTACGGTATCGGTCTAAAGATTTATTATAAACGATAGCTTATCATGCGTCATGAATGGCTTCATGGTTGGGCCGCCGCATCATTTAAAAATCGCCTGATCGCTGTTTTTGCTGGAATCCAGATTTTTTAACACGGATTTGTCGGCAAGCCCGGTAAATACCGTACCCGCCAAGTTGGCATGGGCAAAATTGGCCGCTTCCAGTTTGCTGGCGGACAAATCCGCACCGGACAAGTCCGCCCCTGATAAATTGGCGCCGGTCAAGTCAACCCCAAACAACACTGCATGGCTTAGGTTGGCGTTCTGCAAATCGGCAAAGCGCAGCAGTGCACGGCTAAGATTGGCTGCCGACAAATTGGCATGGCTTAAATTGGTGTTGTTCAAGCTTGCCCGCATTAGGCCCATCGGCTGGTTTTGCATGTCCACCCCCCAATTGGCGTGGCTTAAGTTGGCATGGCTCAAATCAGAGCGGTCAAGGTTGGCAATAAACCGGCTACCGCTTAAATTGGCATGGCTCAAGTTGGCCCCGCCGATAGCCACCCCAAAAACACTGGTGTGGCTAAGGTCGGCACCGGACAGGTTGATTTTTGACATCACCGACAAGTCCAAATTAAGCCCTGACAAATTGCTGTCAGAAAAATTGCTGCCGCGCAAATCAGCCCCCCATAAATCGGCTTGCCTAAAATCCATGCCAGACAAATCCAAATGGCTTAAGTCCTTGCGGCGTAAATCGGCAGGGTGGTCTGTATTGGCGGCAACCAGCCGTTGCGCCACTCCGGCACGGTCAAGGTCGGCAGCCGATACGGATAGGCTGGCTACCAACATCAGTATACTTAAGGAAAAGTTGTGGCGTTTCATGTAACACACTCCTAGGAATCTGGCAAATGCCTATGCCCCATAATATCACTGTATTGTCCAAGTAGCCCAAATTCAATTTAAGCTATTGTATTGCTATTGGTTTAAGCGTTTAAGCAGTTCATTTTCAATGAATTGCCAAGCAAACATTCTATCAATCCGCCTATTCAGGTAAAATAGCGCAAAGTAACCAACTTAAGAAGTCAAGATATGCAAATTGTACTCGCTAACCCCCGTGGTTTTTGCGCCGGTGTCGACCGTGCCATAGAAATTGTAGACCAAGCTTTGGAAACATTCGGTGCGCCGATTTATGTGCGTCATGAGGTGGTGCACAACCGCACCGTGGTCGATGGCCTTAAGGCAAAAGGCGCGGTGTTTATTGAAGATATTGCCGATGTGCCAGAAGGTTCGCATCTGATCTTCAGTGCCCACGGTGTTTCCAAACAAGTGCAGCAAGAAGCCAAAGACCGTAATTTGACAGTGTTTGATGCCACCTGCCCGTTAGTGACCAAAGTGCATCTTCAGGTGGCCAAACACGCCAAAGCCGACCGCGAGGTTATTCTGATTGGTCATGCCGGGCATCCTGAAGTGGAAGGCACGATGGGGCAATACGAAAAAAACAGCGACAAAGGCGGCATTTATCTGGTGGAAACCCCCGAAGATGTGGCTAAGTTGGCGGTCAACCACCCCGACAATTTGGCCTATGTCACCCAAACCACCTTGTCGATGACTGACACCAAGGTGATGGTGGATGCCTTGCGGGCAC
The DNA here is from genome assembly GCA_903945605.1 of uncultured Methylococcaceae bacterium. Lineage (GTDB taxonomy): Bacteria > Pseudomonadota > Gammaproteobacteria > Methylococcales > Methylomonadaceae > Methylovulum. The sequence goes on from CAJAWH010000127.1 coordinate 12,983, forward strand.
GTTTTTCCGGTATCCAAGAGCAGAAAAAAGACGATATTTGCTACGCCACCCAAAACCGTCAAGATGCCGTTTCCACTTTGTCGCAAACTGCGGATTTAATCTTGGTGGTGGGTTCACCCAATAGTTCCAATTCCAACCGTCTGCGTGAGATTGCCGAGCAACTGGGCAAAGCTTCTTATCTGATTGACACCGCCAAAGACATGCAGCAAAGCTGGTTTGTAGGGGTCAACGTGGTGGGCGTGACTGCCGGTGCATCGGCGCCCGAAGTGCTGGTGCAGGAAGTGATCGAGCAGCTGAAGGCATGGGGCGGCGAATCGACCACTGAAAATGAAGGCATAGAAGAAAAAGTGGTGTTCTCATTGCCACGAGGCTTGAAAAAATAACCCAGCTATGGCTGTTGCTGTTATAGAGTCATTACGCTTGGACAAATGGTTGTGGGCGGCGCGGTTTTATAAAACCCGCAAGCTTGCCGCCGATGCCGTGGATGGCGGTAAAGTCCACGTCAACAAGCAGCGGACCAAACCCAGCAAAGAAATTCGGGTGGGTACGGCATTGGCGATCAGTAAAGACAACTACCGTTGGGATATCACCGTGCTGGCTTTAAGCAGCCAACGCCGTCCCGCCAAGGAAGCGGTGCTGTTGTATGAAGAATCTACCGAAAGCCATGCCAAGCGGCAAGCGCAAATACAGTTGGAGCGCGAGCAGAAAGTGTTGTTTGCCGGGATAGATGAATCGCATCGCCCCAATAAGAAAGAGCGGCGGCTTATCCATCGGTTTAAGGAAGGTTGAGTGGCGGCAATTGCCCCTGCAAAACTTTGACCCTACGGAAACCAAACAAGGGGGCATAAGCCCCCTTTTTTATGGCTGGTCAACTTAACGCTAAGTGCCTAGGCAGATGCCAATCCGGCAATATTGTAGCCGCAATCCACATAAGTGATTTCGCCGGTCACACCTGAAGCCAGGTCAGAACACATAAACGCGGCGACATTGCCGACTTCTTCAATGGTCACGTTGCGTTTCAGTGGGGCAGTGTCTGCGGCTTTGTTGAGCATCGCCTTAAAGTCATTGATGCCGGATGCCGCCAAGGTTCTGATGGGGCCTGCGGAAATGGCATTGACCCGTGTGCCTTCCGCACCCAAGGCCACCGCCATATAACGCACATTAGCCTCCAAGCTGGCTTTGGCAACGCCCATGACATTGTAATTGGGGATAGCCCGCTCGGCGCCCAAATAAGTCAAGGTCAGCAACGAACCGTTACGCCCCGCCATCATGCTGCGTCCGGCTTTAGCCAAGGCGGTGAAGCTGTATGAACTGATGTCGTGGGCAATACGGAAGTTGTCGCGGGTGGTGGCTTCTATATAGTCGCCGTTCAGCGCGTCGCGTGGTGCGAAGGCCACGGAATGTACGATACAATCCAAGCCATCCCAGTGCTTGCCCAGTTCGACAAAAACATTATCGATATGTTGGTCGTGGCTAACATCGCATTCAAGGGTTATAGTAGCATTACATTCTGCCGCCATTTCCTCAACGCGGCTTTGCAATTTTTCATTTTGGAAAGTGAACGCCAGTTCGGCGCCTTCACGGTGCATGGCTTGGGCAATGCCCCATGCGATAGAACGGTTGCTGGCCAAGCCGACAATCAAAACGCGTTTGCCCTTCATGAAACCCATTATCATCCCCTATGGTTTTTTCTTGTTAAAATAAACTATCAAGTATCTATGAGCCGTTTATTGATGTCCAGTTTTTTGTCTATGAAAATGCCCATTTTGTTGGTATTGCCGGTGCTGTTGGCTAGCTTGCTGGCTTGCCAGCCGGACACAGTGCTTAACAACCCCTACACCGATGCCGATAGCCAACAAACCGTGTTGTACCAGTCGTTTTCTGAACGGCCCAAGCATTTGGATCCGGCGATGGCCTATAGCGAAAACGAATATGCGTTTATTGCCCAGATATACGAGCCACCCTTGCAGTACCATTATCTGAAACGGCCTTATCAAATCATTCCGTTGACCAGCACAAATTTGCCTGAGGTGGTTTATCGGGATGACAAAGGCCAAGCTTTGCCATCCGACGCAGAGCCAGCCCGCATAGCGTTCACCGATTATATTATCACGCTCCAGCCCGGCATCCGCTACCAACCCCACGCGGCATTGGCAAAAACCGAGCAAGGCGGCTACCGCTATCACCATTTGGATGCACAAGCCATTGCACCGCTGAAAACCCTTAATGATTTTGCCAGTACCGGCACCAGAGAGCTGTTGGCGGAAGATTACGTTTATCAGATCAAACGCTTGGCACATCCTAAAAACCAGTCGCCAATTGCCGAGATCATGAAAAACTATATTGTCGGTTTTGCTGATTTTGCCAAACAGGCGAAAGATTTGCCGAAAACGGCCATTAAAGGCATGAGCTTGGCGGGGGCGGTGGCTGTTAATGACCACCAATACCGTATCCGCATCAACGGCAAATATCCGCAGTTCATTTATTGGTTGGCTATGCCGTTTTTTTCCCCTATGCCGTGGGAAGCCGAGGTGTTTTACAATCAGCTAGGCTTAAGCGACAAAAATATCACCTTGGATTGGTATCCTATCGGCACGGGTGCTTATTATTTGGCTGAGAACAATCCCAACCGGCGTATGATCTTGCAGAAAAACCCCTATTATCATCCAGAAACCTATCCCAGCGAAGGCGAGCCGGAAGACCGTGCCAATGGCTTATTAAAAGATGCTGGCAAGACTTTGCCGTTTATTGACAAAGTGGTGTTCACTTTAGAAAAAGAAACCATCCCTTATTGGACTAAGTTCTTGCAAGGTTATTACGATGCCTCCGGCATTGCTTCCGATAATTTCGACCAAGCTATCCAATTTACTGGTACTGGTGGTTTGGCACTGACCGAATCCATGCAAGCCAAAGGCATCCAGCTACAAACAGCGGTGCAAACCTCCAGTTTTTACCTGGGTTTTAATATGCTCGACCCACTCTTGGGCGGCACTACCGAAGCGGCGCGAAAACTGCGCCAAGCCATTGCCATTGCCATTGACGAAGAAGAATTTATCGCCATTTTTATGAATGGGCGCGGGGTTGCTGCACAAGGGGTGTTGCCGCCGGGCATTTTTGGTTTTGCCGAAGGCCAGCCAGGTATCAACCCGACTGTGTACGACTGGCAAGCCGACAAGGCTCAGCGAAAAGATATCGAAGTGGCGAAACAGCTAATGGCAGAAGCGGGTTATACCAATGGCATCGACCCCAAAACCCACGGGCCGTTGATTGTCTATTTCGACACCACTGCCACCAGCGTGGAAGACAAGCCGCGCATGACCTGGTACCGCAAACAATTTGAGAAGCTGGGTATCCAGTTAGTCATCCGTGCCACTGACTACAACCGTTTTCAGGAAAAAATGCGTGCTGGCAACGCGCAAATTTTTGCTTGGGGCTGGAATGCTGACTACCCTGATCCGGAAAACTTTTTCTTTCTATTGTACGGGCCGAACGGTAAAGTCAAATATGGCGGCGAAAATGCCGGCAATTACCAAAACCCCGCTTTCGACCGTTTGTTTGAGCAAATGCGTAATATGGACAACACCCCGGAACGCTATCAAATCATCCAGCAGATGCAGGCCATTGTCCGCCAAGACGCGCCTTGGCTGTTTGGCTTGCACCCCAAACAGTTTTCGCTGTTCCATAGTTGGTTTGGCAATTTAAAAGCCAACCTGATGGCCAATAACGAACTTAAATACCGGCGCATAGACACCGCCGCCCGTGCCGATAAGCGCCAACAATGGAACCGCCCTGTGGTATGGCCGCTGCTGCTGGCAGGTGTGTTGCTGGTGCTGCTTATTTTGCCTGCTTATCAGGCGTACCGTAAACGTACCCAGCAAACCCTGTCATGATCGCCTATATTATCCGCCGCGCCCTGTATGCAGTACCCTTGCTGATTGGGGTCAATATCCTGACTTTTGTGTTGTTTTTTATTGTCAATAGCCCTGACGATATGGCGCGGTTGCAGCTGGGGCAGAAACATGTCACCGAACAGGCGATCACTAACTGGAAACAACAGCACGGCTATGATTTGCCGCTGCTTTGGAACGATCAGGCACAGTCTGGGCAACAATTGACCGAAACGATTTTCTATCAGAAATCGGTGGGGCTGTTTTGGTTCCATTTTGGCATTTCTGATAGTGGCCGGAATATCAGCGCTGATATCCGCGAGCGGGCTTGGCCCAGTTTGGCGGTGGCCTTGCCATCGTTGGCGGTCGGGTTGTGGGTGGATATTGCCTTTGCCTTGCTGATGGTGTTGTTCAGGAACACTTATCTGGAATTTGGCGGGCTGGTGATCTGCGTGATATTAATGTCGGTGTCCTCATTGTTCTACATCATCGGTGGGCAATTCATCATTGCCAAACTGATGTGCTTGGTGCCCATTTCCGGTTATGAAGAAGGCTTTGCCGCCATTAAGTTTTTGCTGTTGCCGGTAGCGATTGGCGTGTTTGCCGGTATCGGCTCCGGGGTGCGCTGGTATCGCACGCTGTTCCTTGAAGAAGCCAGTAAAGACTATGTGCGTACCGCCCGCGCCAAAGGCTTGACTGAAACCCAAGTATTGTTCCGCCACGTACTAAAAAATGCCATGATCCCGATTTTGACCGGCGTGGTGGTGGTGTTACCGACCTTGTTTATGGGTAGCCTGATTATGGAATCGTTCTTCAGTATCCCAGGTTTGGGTAGTTACACCATTGATGCGATCAACAACCAAGATTTTGCCATTGTCCGTGCCATGGTGTTTTTAGGCTCGGTGTTGTATGTGTTCGGCCTGTTGTTGACTGATATTTCTTATACTTTGGTTGACCCTAGGGTGCGCTTATCTTAGTGTCTGCGAGGCTACAAACAGCGTGACCACCCTACAAAAAACTTGACATTGCTTGATGAGATAGGTTGGAAGAATTCTGCCTGTTAGGGCAAATTCCCTTGTCAAGCCACCCCATTGAGGCTAGTTATGAAGCAAAACACCGCCCGTATAAACCCCATCAGCCACCTCGCCGCTGCCCTGTTGCTGGTGGTTTTTAACCTGACCGCCGC
>CAJAWH010000128.1 GCA_903945605.1 uncultured Methylococcaceae bacterium
GTCAACCGAGGCCCCAACTCACTCGATACGTTGCGCTTTGTCAAAAATTTGGGCGATGCGGCGGTGTTGGTGCTGGGTAACCACGACATGCACTTGTTGGCGGCATCATGTACGCAAAAGATTGCTGACAAAAAAAACGACCTTAACCAAGTGCTGCTGGCAGCTGACCGCGAAGAACTGATTGACTGGCTAAGGTTTAGGCCGCTATTCCATTACAACGACGATTATTGTCTGCTACACGCGGGGCTTCCCCCGCAATGGGATTTTGAACAGGCCAAAAAAATGGCGGCTTTAGCGGAACAAACCCTACGCGGCCCGGATTACCGCATTTTTTTACGGCAAATGTATGGCAACAAGCCGAATGTCTGGTCGGATGACCTGAAAGGCATGGCACGGCTTCGCTATATCATCAACTGTTTTACCCGAATGCGCTATTGTGATGCCAGCGGGCGTATGGATTTCAATAACAATGGCAGCCCGGGCAGCCAACCCAAACACCTGATGCCTTGGTTTGCCGTGCCCAACCGCAAAAACGCCGAGCTGTGCGTGGTGTTTGGCCATTGGTCCACTTTAGGTTTTTATGAAGGCCACAATTGTTATGGCATTGATACCGGTTGCCTGTGGGGCGGGCAACTGACCGCGCTCAAGTTAGAAAAGCCCGCCCAACGGATCAGCATTGATTGTCCTTGCTCAAAAAAAAACGAAAAAAATCTGTAAAAAAGGCCGCATACTGAATTAAGACTTAGCCTGACGCAAAGGACAAGCCGTAGTTGGTCTCGGGTATCGCCCGCCACTCCATTTAATTTTTTGAGTGCTTATGTTGATCCGTTGTTTTGCTTTAGGGGCAGTGGTTTTGCTGTCCGGTTGTGTAATGGGACGTGATTATGAACGCCCTAAAACCGACCATCTGCCTACACAATTTAAGGAGCTGAAAGGTTGGCAAGCGGCACAACCTAAGGATGACAAGCTGCCCGGCAACTGGTGGGAAATTTTCGGTGATCGGCAATTGAACGCATTGGAAGCGCAGGTGGCCGGCAAAAACCAGTCGTTGGCAGTGGCGGAGGCGCAATACCGCTTGGCCCAGCATTTGGCGCAATCGGCACGGGCGGCTTATTTGCCGACCGCTGGGCTGAACACCACCACCAACCGTTTTAAGGCCGCTTCGGGACAAAGCGTGGCGGTGGCAGGGGTGCGTAATTTGTTCGGGGCAGTGTTAAATATTGCTTGGGAACCGGATTTTTGGGGCAGTGTGCGGCGGCAAGTCGAGGCTAATGTGACCAGCGCCCAAGCCAGTGCCGCCACCTTGCAAGTGTTGCGTTTATCGACCCAAGCAACCTTGGCACAAGATTATTTTCAGCTGCTGACCTTGGATACCCAGAAGCAAGTGCTGGACAAAACGGTGGTGGCTTACCAGAAGACCTTGGCTATGACCTTAAACCGCTATGCGGCAGGGGTTGCGGCGCGTAGTGATGTGGCCTTGGCGGAAACGCAATTGGCTGCTGCCCAAGCGCAAGCGGTTGATGTGGACGTACAACGGGCGCAAATGGAACACGCCATCGCGGTACTGATCGGTAAAACACCCGCCGAGCTGAACTTGCCGCCGACCACGCTGGCCCATGAACCGCCTGCTGTGCCGGTGGGCGTTCCATCGACCTTGCTGGAGCGGCGGCCTGATATTGCCAATGCAGAACGGCTGGTGGCTTCTGCCAATGCCAAAATCGGTGTCGCCAAAGCGGCTTATTTTCCCACCCTGACGTTATCGGCCAGCAATGGTTGGCAGACGGGTGCGTTATCCAACTTATTTTCCACTGCCAGCCGCTATTGGGCCATCGGGCCTGCGGCGGGGGCATTGACGTTATTGGATGGCGGGGCGCACAATGCCGCATTGAAACAGTCCATTGACAGCTTTGATGCCAGTGCCGCGCAATACCAACAAACAGTGCTGACCGGTTTTCAGGAAGTGGAGGATAATCTGTCTGCGTTGCGGGTCTTGGCGGAAGAAGGGCAATCTTTAAATCATGCGCTGCAAACTGCGCAAGCCGCCTTAAGCATCACTGAAAACCAGTACCAAGCGGGTACGGTAGGTTATTTGACTGTACTGAGCGCACAAACGACAGTGTTCAGTCATGAACAATCCGCCGTGACGGTGTTGGGCGAGCGTTTCAATTATGCGGTGCTGCTGGTCAAAGCGTTGGGTGGCGGCTGGGATAATAGCCAGCTGCCCAACCGTGATGCGGCAACAGGCAATAGCCGTTGGACGGATGCCTTGCCGTTTCCTATACACTAATATTTGCAAACTTTGGAGCACTTGACATGAAGCCGCATTATCCGCTGATCACCACCGTGTTTGTTATGGGGATTGTTATTGCCTTGTTGAGTTATTTGTTTCATCCCGATGTGGGGGTTTTTCAGCTAATGGTGAACGGGCAGCCGATAGATAGCCCCATCATCCGCTTTGCCGCCCTGCCCAGTGCATTGGCGGTGATTGCCATCAGTGGCGTAGTGGCGGTATTGTTATTTTTTGGTGTGGGCTTGGTGTTATTTTTGGCGGCGCTGTTTTTTGCTTTGTTGATGGTTTTTCTGGTCGCACCTTTCTTCTGGCCGGTCTTAGTGGTCATTTTTCTGATGTTTGCGCTGTTGTCACCGCGAGGCAATTAAGCCCGGTAAGACGTTTGAAGCAGGGCTGGCATAATTTCTGGAGCAACAACAATGAAAATTTTTTCCGTTAAGCGCTTAATGGTTGCGTCGTGCCTGATAGGGCTGTTGTCCAGTTGTGCGGACAATATCAGGGAGCAATCGGCTGATGAGATCGCCGGGCGCATAGCGCGAGCCGCCAAATCGGACAGCCAAGGTTTTTTATGGCGCGCACCGGATTTATATAGCAGCCAATACCGGACTTTGTTTTTTGGTTACGACACCCTCAAGTATCATTTATTGACCCCGGAAAACCAAAGCAATGGCTTCCGCTTGCTGGTCCAGGCGAATTATGGCGGTGCTATGAGGCATTATGAACTGGCTAAATTTGCTGACCAATCCACCCGCGCTTTAGCTCCGCAGCAACATTTTGCAGAACGCTGCCAGTTGTTCAACAGCTTAATATCATCGTGCCTTTACCAAGACCAATTCGCCTTGGCTTTATCCGCCAGTGATTTGCAACGGGCGCGCTTGACAGGATTAAACGTGGTGTTGCAATCACATTCGCAACAATATGAGGCGATTGACTTGCCAGCGGCTTATATTGAGGGGTTTTTAAAGGCGGTCGGGCAACCTAGCCAGCACCCTTAATGCCAGTGTTTATGAAAATTCATGCTGCCCTGCCAACAGCCGCACCACCCGCTGCAAATCTTCCAGGGTATCAACGCCCGCCGGGGGGGCTTGTTCAATGATGTTGACTTTAACCGCCTCCCCGTGCCAAAGGATACGCAGCTGTTCAAGCGCTTCCACCGCCTCCAGCGCCGAGGTCGGCCAACTGCAATAACGCCGCAAAAACCCCACCGTGTAAGCGTATAGACCAATATGCCTTAAATAAGGCATGTGTCCGCGCGGTTGCTGTGGGGTTTTTGCGAACGCATCACGATCCCAAGGAATAGCGGCTCGGCTGAAATATAATGCGTAACCCGCTTTGTCCAACACCACCTTGACTGCATTGGGGTTAAAAATTTCTTGGTCGTCATCAATGGCAGCGGCTAGGGTGGCAATCCCCGCACGGGTCTGACCAGCTAAGGCACTGGCCACTGCACGGATGCACGCTGGCGGCAGCAACGGTTCGTCGCCCTGCAAATTAACAACCAGCGTGTCCTCGGGCCAAGCGCAAATATCCGCCACTTCGGCAATACGCTCCGTGCCACTTTGATGGTCGGCACGGGTCATGACGGCACGGATGCCTAGTTGGCTGACTGCTTGCACGATGCGCCCATCATCAGTAGCGACGATGATTTCATCGGCGCCAGCCTCTTGGGCACGCCGACAAACATGGGCTATCATTGGCTCACCGGCTATAGCCAGTAACGGCTTGCCAGGCAGGCGGGTGGAATCATAACGGGCAGGAATGACCACCTTAAACATAAGGCTCTTTATATAACGCGTCCAATTCATCGCCGCTGATGACCCGGGCCTCATCTTCCAGCATCACCGGAATATCGTCGCGGATGGCAAAAGCCAAGCGGTCGGCACGGCAAACCAGCTCTTGTTGGGCTTTGTTATAACGCAAACGGCTTTTGCAAATAGGGCAAGCCAATATATCTAATAACTCTTTATCTATCATGCACTTCTCTTAATCGGATTAATAAACGTTCAGAAAAACCAGCCTCTGGTAGGGCCGCAACCGGCACGTACCAGTGCCGATCAGTGGCAAAAGCGGCGCATTTGACAGCATCTTTTTCGGTCATCAGCACTGGCCCATCCCCCTTAATAAGCAAATCTTGCGGGCAGAACTGATGATGGTCAGGAAAACTGAGCGTGCTGCAAGCCAAGCCCGCCTGCGCCAACAAGGCAAAAAAACGCCCGGGATTGCCAATGCCTGCCATAGCATGGCAGTCGGCGCCGACAAAACTTGCCAATGACTGTTGTTCCCCAGTGGCAAGATTGATGGCAACATCGCCCGGCAATGCCATAGAAAAATGCCCCTGCTCGGATTTTTCACCATTGACAACCACAAAATCAACTTCTTGCAAACGGCTAATGGGTTCACGCAATGGCCCGGCCGGTAAACAATAACCATTGCCAAAACGCCGCACACCATCAATGACGGCAATTTCAATATCACGCTGCAAGGCGTAATGCTGCAAGCCGTCATCAGCAATGATCAGGTCGCAATCGGCAGTTCTTAGCAAGTAATGCGCCGCTTCTGCACGGAGCGGACAGACCACCACAGGGCAGCCGGTTTGGCGCTTTATCAGCAAAGCCTCATCGCCAACCCGTGCCGGGCTGCTATCGGCCTCAACCCAGTAAGGCATAGCAGCGGAAGCATCCGTCTGCCCGCCATAGCCACGGCTGATGACACCGGGCTTGAAGCCCTGTTGGCGCAACCAGTTGGCCAACCAAATCACCAGCGGGGTTTTACCGGTACCGCCCACAGTGATATTGCCGACAATAATCACCGGCACGGCAAGCTTATGCGACTTTAACACGCCCAAGCGGTATAAAAATCGCCGGAAACGGACGATGTCCGCAAACACAAAACCTAGCGGCATCAGGCAGAGGCCGATAAACATGTCGCCGTACCAAATGTCTTGAAGCCAACGGCTTATGGTTTTTTTCATGTCATGATTGCAATGGGTAGGGACTGGCTCATTATAGTGGCCTAAACAGACTGGCACATTTTACCCCAGGCTTTCCGAATGGGGGTTATTTTCCCTGCCCACCCCTATAAAAGCAATGAGCAAAGCCACGCCACAACAGGCGGCGCTTAACAGGAAAACCCCTACCCCACCCTGGGCTTGCCAAAGCAAGCCGCTATAATAACTGCCTAGCAAGCCGCCTAAACCGTAGCCGAAACTAACGATTAATGCCTGCCCCTTACCTTGGTGCCGGTCGCCAAAATAACGCTGCATCAGATGGATGCACGCCACATGGACACCGCCGAAAGTGGCCGCATGAAGCAATTGGACCACCACCAGACAAGCCAAATTGTCGGCATAGCAGGCCAGCGACAGCCAGCGTAAAATGCTTAGAAATATACAGCATAACAATAAGTTTCGTAACGGCAAATGCCTTAACAACCGGCTCATGACCATGAACAACATAATTTCCGCCACCACACCCAAGGCCCACAAGCCACCAGTCAGTGCTGCGGTGTAGCCATATTGTTTTAAATACAGCGAATAAAATACATAATACGGCGCATGAGCGGCTTGCAACAACAAGCACACCAGCAAAAACGCCAGCACTTCAGGCTTGCCGCTGCGCTTGCCTAGCGCCCTGCCCGAAACCACGTCACCCTTAATCTGCGGTGTTTCCGGCACGAACAGGACGACCACCCCACTACACACCAATAGTGCCAGTACAATCAACGGTATCCAAGTGGCTGGCTGATAGTCCAGTAGGTTGCCCACACCCAGCACCGCTGCTATAAAACCCACTGATCCCCATAAGCGGATTTGGCTATATCGGTGGGGATGATGGCTTAAGTGGTGCAAAGTCGCCGCCTCGAATTGGGGTAAGATCACGTTCCAAAACAAGCCAAAGCCTACGGTGACAACAACCAGCCAAGCATAACTGTTAGGCAACAGAAAGCCACCAAATGACAATGCCGCAAAAAAACAACAAAACCGGATAATCGCCAAGCTTTTGCCGGTGCGGTCAGCCAACCAACCCACTATGTTGGGTGACAGGATGCGGGTGGCGGCCAGCAAGGCCGATAGCTCGCCTATTTGCCGGTGGTTAAAACCGGCATGGTCGAGATACACCCCCCAGTAAGGGATGAAGGCGCCGAGTGTGGCAAAATAACAAAAATAAAAGCCTGACAAGCTCACATAAGGAAGCTTCGACATTACACATTAGCCATAAAATGATATACACTGTACTGAATTTGCTTTAAGTAATGATAGCGTACCATTTTTCACTAACCAACCAAGCAACAATGAACAGCCTATAAGCAACAAGCCGCCTCCTACACCAAGGAAACACAACTTTTGACCCATACGCCATTGATTGTTAGCACACAGGGCATCTAGCTATGTCAATCAAACTTTTGCCGTACCCCAGACAACATGTCGTTCCGTCGCCCACACATAAAAATGAATGGCAAATCAATGAATTGCCCGCTTTTATTGAATTGCTCCCGGAGACCGGTGAGCTGCCTGATGGTTGGGTTTTAATCAGAGCCACCTTACTGTGCAATGGTGCGGACCGCACCACGCGTTTGCTGGTTGAGCTGGAAAATGGCGAACAGTTTCCCGTTCCGTTAACCGTCACCTTAAAGGGTACCATCATTGAACTGGTGCAATTGCCGAAAAACTCGCGACGGCTGCTCCTTGAACCCATGCAATCAATAGGGTTTTTCCAGCTCAATGAACCTAAAATAAAAGCGGTGAGCTGGCTGGAGCGGATCACCAAGATGGCCAATAGGGTCACCTCGTTGTACCGGACCCACACCTACGCCCGCTTGCAAACCGCCGGACTACATTTCTATATCCCGCTACTGGATTTGGCAAAAGCCTACCAAATAGCCAGCCTGTTCAGGACTTATTCTGCGCCACCCAACTATCTGGAATGGCTTGAAAAATTTGATTTGCTGCTGCCCAGTGACCGACAGCAAATTATCCGCCAGATTAAGAAATGGCGCAGCCACCCGCAATTTAAGGTCATCATTTTTGCCGGGCCATCGGCAAACGATTTGCTCCAGCAGACACTGGCCAGCTTGGAAAAACAGCTGTACCGTCATTTTAAGGTGATTTTGCTGGCCCATAAAGGCTCAAGCCACGGCATTACCACGGCTTATTTGCAACAAGACTGGCTAAGCATTACTGAACTGCCCACACGCGGCGACAATTTGGCCGTTGATGCCTTGGCAACTGCTGACAACGCTGAATCGAGCTGGCTGTTGGCTTTGCGCCCTGGTGAACGGTTGGCGGAACATGCCTTGTTTTGGCTGGCAAGCGAAGCCATTAAGCACCCTGATGCGGCATTTATTTATTCCGACTACGACTTTATCAATGCCGAAAATTGCCGCATTGACCCTGTGTTCAATCCTGATTGGTCGCCCGAATTGCTGCGCTCCACCAATTACATGGCCAACGCGGCAGCCATCCGCATGGATAACTTGGCACGCGCAGGCGGATTAATGCTGGATTCCCCCGAGCCACCCGACTTCCATGATTTGTTCTTCCGTTGCACCGAGCAATTACCCAGTGCCAGCATCCGCCATATTCCGGCCATGCTCTGGCATTTGCATGATAAGCGGCAAACTGTCCGCCACCCTATCGCACAGGAAGCGGAAACGGACTTGCTGGCGGAGCGCGCGTTGGCCTTAGCGCCACATGAGACAGCCGACTGTCCTTGCTCGCAATGCACACAGGCGGATGATCCGGTCACCGCCCATCTTCAACGGCTAGGTGTCCGCGCCACAGTGCAGCCGCTGGGAACAACCCATTTCCATGTCTGTTACCAGCTACCCAAACAGCCACCAAAGGTCAGTATTATTGTGCCTACGCGGGATGCTTATGAACACTTGTTTGCCTGCATCGAAAGCTTACTCAATAAAAGCAGTTACCAAAATTTTGAGCTGATTATCGTCGATAACCAGAGCAGCGAAAAAAATGCCCTGCGCTATCTTAGGCAAAAGGCCCGGCATCCTAAAGTCAAGGTGATGGAATTCCCGCATTCCTTCAATTATTCACGGATGAATAACTTGGCCGCCTCAGTGGCGACAGGCGAGGTGCTGTGCTTATTGAACAATGACACTGAAGTGATTTCACCCAACTGGCTGGAAGAGATGCTGGGGCATCTGGGCCAACCCCAAGTGGCGATTGTCGGGGCAAAACTTTATTACAGTGACGGGCGGGTGCAACATGCCGGTGACACCGTCGGGCCGGGCGGTTGCGCCAATCATTTGCACCGGCTGATCGGCCGCAAAGACCCTGGCTATTGTGGTCGGGCGCAATTGGCGCAAGACCTGTCCGCCGTCACCGGTGCCTGCCTGTTGACGTGGAAACACGTGTTCTTGCAGGTGGGCGGGCTGGATGAGCATAACCTGCCGGTGTCCTTCAATGACGTGGATTACTGCTTGCGGGTAAGAGATGCTGGCTACCGGGTGATTTGGACACCCCATGCCGAAATGTACCACCATGAATCCGTGAGCCGGAACAAAGAGCCGACACCGGAGAAATTGGCGCGTGCGAAAGCCGAATCCCTGTATTTCCGCAAGCGTTGGGCGCATCTGCTATGGCACGACCCTTTTTACAACCCCAACTTAAGCTATGTGCGGCCTGATTTTTCCTTGAGCCACGCACCGGTGATCCAAAAGCCTTGGTGAACGTAGGCTGGCGTATAGGGATAGCCTGTGACCCGCCTGACCGGAAACCTGTCATGACCCAAGCCGCCAAAGCCCTTGTACTGTCCGAATCACGCACGGCAAGCACTGATTATTTTCTTTTTCCTTATCTGCAAAGCTTAGGCTATCAGACCCGTTGCGTTAGCGGCAAGGAGCTGGACAAGGCCTTGTTAAGCGCTTGCAGTCTGCTGGTGATTGCCCGTTATGTATCAACCAGACTGCTCAATTTAATGGCAGCCTGCCGCCATGACGGCTTGCAGATTGTCTATTTTATGGATGATGACCTATTTGACGCGCAAGCCTTGGCAGGGCTGCCTTGGCCTTACCGATGGAAAATTATCAGCCAAGCGCTTGTCCATCGCCGCCGCCTTGTCCGGCTGTGTACTGCCTTTTGGTTCTCAAGCCCTTATTTGGCTGAAAAATACCCCGCGCTACGGCCTGTTTTGCTTAGTCCTGCAGTAATAATGCCGCCTTTGGCAAATGCCACCCCGCCCATTGTTGTCTGTTATCACGGCACGGCAGCGCACCAATTGGAATTGGCTTGGCTATTGCCCATTATCACCACCGTGCAAACCCAATCGGACACTATCCATTTTGAGCTGTTCGGCACCGGCAAAGTGGCCCGGGCGATCAAGCAGCTGCCTAGGGTATCGGTGCTGCAACCGATGTCTTGGCCTAATTATTTGGCCTTTACTTCAATACAACGGCGCGACATTGGCCTGGCGCCGTTATTGTCCGGCAAGTTTAATGCGGCACGCGCGGCGACCAAGTTTTTTGATTACGCCCGCATGGGGGCGGTGGGCATTTACACCGACACGCCACCTTATCGCGGTTTTATCGGCAATGGCAGCAATGGTTGCCTGTTGCCTAACGACCCTGCATTGTGGGTTGATAAAATTTTACAGTTGGCTGAAAATCCTAAGCTAATTAAACACTTGCAGGCAGGGGTGCGGGAGCAGTTGGTCAAGGAAACCTTGGATGCACGGCTGTTGTAGGGGCAGGCCATGTCTGTGACCCGGGCATTAACCCAACGCCCGTTGTTTATTGGCTGAATCCGGTTATATTGCCTTGCAAATTACCTTGCCACAAAGTTAGTCGCGGACATGGGATGCCCCAACCCTACCTTTTTGCCACCCACAGCCAAAGCCCGTTTTGTTTTTACAAAAACCTAAAAGACTTAGCGGTATTATTCAGTTAAAATAGCAGGGTTATTAGTTTGCTTTTTGCCAGTGGCGTTTGATTCATCAACAGTTTGTTTTATGAGGTTATCGTATGAGTAAAAAACTTCTTTCCTTTACTGGCGGGGCAGTATTGGCCCTTAGCCATTGTTGGGCCCACGCCAGCACGGATTTGCCGCCTTCCGCAAAGGTCGACTTAGGGCCCGTGGAAGAAGTCTGCTCTGCATTCACCCCGCCGGAGTGGCGTAAGGCGCAAGTGATAGACGGTGTGGCGATTCAGGAATCCAATTTATGTAACCCCGACAACCCTGCCGATATTGCCACGTTTGTCAAAGGCACTAACGGTGTTTCCATGGAAACCTTGATGGAAACACAATTGGCTGCCGATGCCATCACCGTGTCTGATGATATGGATGGCGATGGTGACCCTGACAAAATCATTATTAAGTTGGAAGTGGTTGAGCTGAACGGCCATTCACCCGATGTGAAAGAACCTATCACCACGTTTGACATTGCCCCGGGCATTCAGCCCACTTTTTGGGTGTATGCCCCGAAAACCCGCGATATGTCCACTTTGAGCCTCTATGAGCCGCAAGCCAATCCGTTGTTGCGCGCGCCTTCTCCGGTTATTCGGGTGGAACAGGATGATGTGGTGTGGATTGTGCTGGAAAACACCCATTACCTGCCGCACTCCATCCATTTGCACGGCATTGACCATCCTTATATGGATCATGGTGGCAATGGCAATGACGGTGTCGGGCAAACCAGCAATATGGACACCATGCCGGGCGAAAGCAAGACTTATGTGATCAAACCGCGCCAACCTGGCACTATGTATTACCACTGCCACGTGCAGCCGCATACCCATATCCCTATGGGTTTGCAAGGCATTTTTGTGGTTGAGGAAAACCGCCCCAACAACTGGGTGCAGACGTTCAATGTCGGGGCCGGGCAGGTGCGCCATCCTTCCGTGGCGGTGCTGGAAAAATATGCCCGCGAGTATGACTTGCATTACCAGTCTGCCGATAAGGAGCTGCATGAGGTGGTTGCGCGTTCTGCCAACGATCCGCGTTTGATCGCCAAGCACATGAACACGGAATATGACACCACGGACGCCACTGATGATTATTTTATGCTGAATGGCCGCTCCTTCCCTTATACCTTGAGGGAGTCGCTGATTCACATGGAAGAAGACCAACAAGTGAAACTGCGGGTGCTGAACGGACACACTGAATCGTTCGCTTTACATATCCATGGCCATAAACCCACCATCACCCATTACGATGGCGTGGACAATGGCCCAGGTTCTTATATCCAACGCGATGTCCATGGCATGGTACCGGCACAGCGCATTGATTTATCGTTAAGCGGCGTGGATGACGGCCTGAACAGCTTTGGGCAAGGTATCTGGATGTTCCATGACCATGTCGAGAAATCGTTCACCACCGATGGGCATGGTGAGGGCGGCGATATTAGTTTGTTGGTTTACAAGGGCTTTTTGGATGAAAAAGGCATACCCAGCGCACATGGTATGAGCTTGGCACCTTATTTTGCCAAGAATATGTGGAAAGGCAAGTACCCGATTTGGCAAGATTATGATGCTTGGAGCAGTTTGGGCCTGCCAGATTTGACCGCAGAAATCAAGCCTGCCAAGGTGGCGGTGCAAAACCAGCCCGCCCCTAGTTCGGCGGATGCCGTTGCAACTGAACAAAGTTCGGGCTTTGGCAAATTGGTGTTGGGTGTTTTGCTAGGGTTGTTGGCTTATGCCGCCGTTGCCAAACGCGATGTGCTGTTAGGGTTGGTCAAACAGCGGTTGGGTAAATAGTAAATATAGGATAGGGCGAGGTGGGCATGAACAGCTTGCCCGCCCTACTTTTGTGCGTTAATCGGGATGGTTTTCGGTATCATCAAAATTTACTGGCTCGCCGGGAATTTTCTTTTCTTCCATCACCCATTCGCCTAGATCAATCAATTTGCATTGTTGACAACAGAACGGTCGGTAAACCTGTTCGGCGACCCAAGGCACGGGGCGTTGGCAGGTGGGGCATTTGACCATTAACGGAGCGGTATTCTGTACTGGCGGCATTAGAACAAGCAGCAGGTCAGGGCGAAGGGGATGTTGTCCGACGATTGTACGGGACGTTGGTCGGCTTCCGGCAATTCCATAAAACGGATGGAACAGCGGTGCTTGCCGCCACTTATTTCGGCAAAGCAGGGTAGCGATTTGTCAATGTCCACTTTAAGCATTTGGTAAGCTTGGCTACGGTCTAGGGGAAATTGATAAAAACCGGCACTGGCAATTTCTTGGGTAGGGGCGTTGCTGTTGCGGATAAGTGCCAATATCAGGTTTATTGCCGTTTCGATGTCGTTGAACGGCAGACTCCATTGCGCCAAATCCCGTTGCCGTGCGGCTTCGTCCTGTTCCAACCAATAGTGGTATTCCGGTAGATCGAACGAACAGGTGCCGCCCGGTATGGAGCTGCGTTGCACGATGCTCTGGAACAAATCGCTTTCCATGACATGAATACCAATTTTGCCGGTGGCGGCATAGAGCTTTTTGCTGATTTGCGCCAACTCTTGCAAGATATGCTGTAATTTGGTTTTATCAACCTGCTCATTAGTGCTTATTTTGTTGAGCGTTTTGGCATTGCGGTCCATTTCCTTGAGGATTTCCGACTTAAGGTCGTTACGCCTGATAATGGCCATAATATCCAGCAATGTGGCAATGGCGGCGCGTTTGTCGGCTATGCTGCCGCCTGCTGAAAAGTGCTTGAACTGGAGGAACAGTTGTTCGAGCCTAATGAAAACCCGGATGCGCTCATTGAGTGGAAATTCATAGGTGATGACGGTGTTCACAGACTTGTTGGCTCCAATAATGGGTGGCTTAACGAAATATACAAATTGTGCAGTTTTTTAATTTGTTCTGCAAGCCTGCCGTCACTGCCGGAATTGTCCAACACATCGTTGGCATGGGCTATCCGGTATGCGCGGCTGGCCTGGCTGGCAATAATGGCTTGGATGGTTTCATCACTCAGTTGGTCGCGTTGTTTGACCCGGGCTATTTGGCTTGCCTCCGGACAATCGACCACTACGATACGGTCTATAAAATCGGTGACGCCTGTTTCAAATAACAGGGGGATGCAAACAATACTGTAAGAAGCGGTCAATTTGGCCGACTCTATCCGTAGCGTATTGTAAATCAAAGGATGCAAGATGGCTTCCAACTTTAATTTTTGCGCCCGGTCAGAAAAGACACATTCCCTCAGACGGGGGCGGTTAAGTGTGCCATCTGCATTTAAAATGTCCGCACCAAACGTTTGTTTGATGGCCTGCAAAGCAGGCTGCCCTGGGGCAACCAAATCACGGGCGATTTGATCAGCATCTAATACGGGGACACCCAGCTGCGCGAAAATAGCGGCGGCGGTGCTTTTTCCACAGCCTATCCCGCCGGTTAGCCCCACTGTTAACATAGCACCTTAAAACCCCATCAGGTTTAAATACCATTGGTTAATGGTCGGCCCCCAAATTAACGCCAGCCAACCCGCCGCCGCCAAATAAGGGCCGAAGGGGATGGGCGTGGTGTAGTCGCGCTTGCCCGACAACACCATGGCAATGCCTAGGATAGCACCGACCATGGACGACAAAAAGATAATCTGTGGCAAATATTGCCAACCTAGCCACGCCCCCAATACGGCAAGCAGCTTAAAGTCGCCATAGCCCATACCTTCCTTGCCGGTCAGCCATTTGAACAACTGATAAAACACCCTAAGCCCCATATAACCGGCTGCTGCACCAATGATGCTGTCATGGGCATTGGTGAACACATTGGGCAGGCTCAGCAATAGCCCTGCCCACATCAGTGGCAAGCTGATGGAGTCGGGCAAGAGGTGGTGGTCGATGTCAATAAAACTCAGCGCAATCAATGACCATGTCAGCAACAAGGCAAACAGGCAGGGCAATCCATAGCCAAAATGCAAGGCAACGATGACCGATAACAGGGCGGTGAAGCCTTCAACCAAAGGATAGCGCCGCGAAATGGCTTGATTGCAGGCGGCGCACCGGCCACGTAACAACACATAGCTGAGGATAGGCACGTTTTGCTGGGGCTTAACGGCTGCCTGGCAATGTGGGCAATGCGAACCGGGCCATGCCAAGTTAAATGGCGCGGCCTGCCCTTCTGTCACGTCGGCTTCGATCTGCAAAAAATCCAGACATTCCTGACGCCAGTTGCGGTGCATCATAATCGGCAAACGATAGATCACCACATTCAGGAAACTGCCCACTATTAAGCCAGCCACGCCGACCACGGTGGCAAACCAATACGGTGAATAGGCCAGTAATCCGGTCAATGGCATGGCATTATTTATATCTGGCATCATCGCTTGCAAACGCAAGAGGGTTTATAAGGCTGCAATTTTTTGTTTTTGCAACAATAGGTTGTCCAATGAAGATTGTAGCTCCGCCAATTTTGCCTGCTCTTTGGCAAGCACTTCGGCGGGGGCTTTATCGACAAAAGCCGGATTGCCCAATTTGCCCGTGACACGCGGCAATTCATTATTGAGTTTTTGGATTTCCTTGTCCAAACGGTTCAGCTCGGCTTGTTTGTCAATGATACCTGCCATAGGGATCAGTATTTTCAGTTCGCCCACTAAGGCAATTGCCGATTCCGGCGCAACCTCATCGTCCGCCAGCCACGTCAGCGATTCCAGACGTGCCAAGCGTTGCAGGTAGACTAGGTTATTAGTGACATAGCCACGGTCGGCCGGTATGCCTATTTGTAACAACACGGGCAAGGGCTTGCTGGGGGCAATATTGATTTCGCCACGAATCCGGCGCACCCCCAAAATGAAGGCCATCAGCCAATCGGCTTCGGCAACGGCTTGGCTGTCGCAAGCTTGGCTATCGGCAATAGGATAGGCTTGCAACATGATCGTATCGCCGCTGATGCCACGCAACGGGGCGACCCGTTGCCAAATTTCCTCAGTGATGAACGGCATGATCGGGTGCACCAAGCGCAGCACGGTTTCCAGCACTTCCAGCAAAGTTTTACGGGTGCCACGTTGCAAGGCGGCATTTTCGGACATTAACGATACTTTCGCCAGCTCCAGATACCAATCGCAGTATTCATTCCAAGTAAACTCGTAAATCGCTTGGGCAGCCAAGTCGAAACGGTAATGGTCTATGGCGTGCCGGGTGGTTTCGATGGTCTGGTTCAGACGGGTGATCATCCAGCGATCGACATGCGTCAGTTGGCTTGGCTGGTTACCCAAACCGCAATCATGGCCTTCGGTGTTCATCAACACATAACGCGCGGCATTCCATAATTTGTTGCAGAAGTTACGGTAGCCTTCGGTGCGCGCCAGGTCGAAACGGATGTCGCGGCCAGTTGAAGCCAACGAGGCAAAGGTAAAGCGCAAGGCATCGGTGCCGAATGATTGGATGCCATCGGGGAAATCCTTACGGGTGGCCTGTTCGATTTTTTTTGCCAAATGGGGCTGCATCATGCCTGCCGTGCGCTTGGCCACCAATGCTTCCAAGCCGATACCGTCGATAATGTCTATCGGATCGATGATATTGCCTTTAGACTTGGACATTTTTTGGCCTTCGGCATCACGCACCAAGCCGTGGATGTAAACTTCGCGGAACGGCACTTGGCCTTGGAATTTTAACCCCATCATGATCATCCGTGCCACCCAGAAGAAAATGATGTCAAAGCCTGTGACCAGTACACTGGTCGGATAGTGCAAGGCCAATTCTGGGGTTTGCTCGGGCCAGCCCAAGGTGGAAAACGGCCACAACGCGGATGAAAACCATGTGTCCAGCACGTCTTCATCTTGGCGCAGGGGGTAATCGGTGGGCAATCGGTGCTGTTCGCGTATCGCTTGTTCTGAGCGCCCGACATAAACACTGCCGTTGTCGTCGTACCATGCGGGAATCCGATGCCCCCACCAGATTTGCCGTGAAATGCACCAGTCTTGGATATTCCGCATCCATTCAAAATAGGTGTTTTTCCAATTGTCCGGCACGAAGCGAATTTCACCCGACTCCACGGCGGCAATGGCAGGTTCTGCCAATGGCCCGATTTTTACATACCATTGGTCGGTCAACAGTGGCTCAATCACTGCATGGGTGCGGTCACCGCGCGGCACCATCAGCTTATGGTCGGCGATTTTTTCCAGCAAGCCTTGCTCTTGTAACTGGCTGACCATAAGCTTGCGGGCTTCGAACCGGTCCAGGCCGTGGTATTGTTCGGGAATCAGGGCATCGGCACGGATGCTGGCATCAACGGTGAGGATGTTGAACAGGCCACCGTGGGGCGCGTCCATCATCACTGATGTGTGGCGGTGGCGTGTCCATACTTCATAGTCATTAAAGTCGTGCGCGGGGGTTATTTTGACGCAACCGGTGCCGAATTCGGGATCAACGTAGTCATCGGCAATAATGGGGATACGCCGTCCGGTCAGGGGTAGCTCCACCATTTCGCCCAGTAAATGTTGGTAGCGTTCGTCATTGGGGTGGATAGCCACCGCCGCATCGCCCAGCAAGGTTTCGGGGCGGGTGGTCGCCACCACCAGATGGCCTTGACCGTTTGATAGTGGGTAACGGATATGCCACATGAAGCCATTTTCTTCTTCGGACAACACTTCCAGATCGGATACTGCGGTGTGCAAAACAGGGTCCCAGTTGACCAGCCGTTTACCACGATAGATCAGCCCTTCTTCATACAAACGGACAAACACCTCTTGCACGGCATCGGACATGCCCTCATCCATGGTGAAACGTTCGCGCCCCCAGTCCAACGAGGCCCCCATGCGGCGCAATTGGCGGGTGATGGTGCCACCGGACTGTTCTTTCCATTGCCAAATCTTTTCAATGAAGGCTTCGCGCCCATAATCATGGCGGGTTTTGCCTTCAGCGTTGCACAGCCGTTCCACCACCATTTGTGTGGCAATCCCTGCGTGGTCAGTGCCCGCTTGCCATAAGGTGCTACGGCCTTGCATCCGGTGGTAACGGATCAGCGCATCCATAATGGTATCCTGAAAGGCGTGACCCATGTGCAGGCTACCGGTGACATTGGGCGGGGGAATCATGATGCAGTAGGAGGCTGGCGCAGCATCCGCCCCCGACAGGCTTCCGGCATACCCACCATCCTTGGCGGTCGCCGGGCCTGTTCCCGACAGGCCTCCGGCATACCCACCATCCTTGGCGGTAAAATAGCCGTTGTCTTCCCATGTTTGATACCAGCGTTGTTCGATGGCGTGCGGCGCGTAAGTTTTATCCATAAAAATGAGGCGTTGTTATTAATAAATATAAAAAAGACGGCACGTTGACCGCCAAACAGATGGCAACATGGGCGGTATGTTTTGATGGGGCATTATAGCATCACCTGGATGGTGTTTCGAGATGGCGGAAGCGGCTGGCGAAGCGACCTCATTAAAAATAGCGGTAGTAGCTAAAGCCGAAACATTAAGGGCTTACCACTAAGCCTCCAGCCTAAGTGGCCTTGAGCCCGCCTTCGGAGCCGCACGCCATAGGAGCGGGCTTACACCCGCATCCTTTGGCCTGCAAAATGTACTCGCCCGATAAACTTGGCAAGCGTTCAGGACACGAAGCACAGCTGATAGATACATTTATGCATTACGCCACCTGATGAGGCTTCAGTTCCAAATTGGCCGATAAATTCAGGTTGCTAATCTAATGTGTTTTTGTGTTGGCTATGTAAGTCAGGAATCATCAACTTGGTTGGCAAGTGCTGCCAATTGCGCCAAGGGTTCTGTAAGTTGTCCGGCAGTGTTGGTGCGTAATGTGGCGTGGGCAACTTTGCGCCCTTTACGCGGTGCTTTGCCGTATAGATGCAAATGGGCATCAGGCATTGCCAAGATTTGTTCGGTTTTGGGCAGGCCACCAATAAAGTTGACCATGGCGGCGTGTCCGACCGGTTGGGTGGGCCCTAGCGGTAGATTGAGGATGGCGCGTAAGTGGTTCTCAAACTGGCTGGTTTGTGCGCCTTCTATAGTCCAATGACCGGAGTTGTGTACCCTGGGGGCGAATTCGTTGGCGATCAATTTGCCTTCAATATCAAACATCTCCAATGCCAGCACACCCACATAATCCAGTTCGGTGAGCAGGCGGCGGGCATAGTCTTCGGCTTGTGCCTGCGCGGCATCATCCGCCCTGCATTGCGCCACCCGCAAGATACCGCCACGGTGTTGGTTTTCGGATACGGGATAAAAAATGATTTCGCCCGCCGGATTACGGGCACCGATGATGGAGACTTCGCGGCTGAACGGTACAAAGCCTTCGACGATGGCAGGCACTCCTTGCAGCAGTTGCCAAGCAGCGGGCAGGTCGGCAACTGAATGTAACACCGATTGGCCTTTGCCGTCGTAACCTTGGGTACGGCTTTTTAATATGGCGGGGTAGCCAATGGTGGGCATGGCGGCCTGTAAGGCTTGCAGGCTGTCCACCGCTTGGTAAGCCGGGGTGGGAATGCCAATTTGGTTAAAAAAATTCTTTTCATGGAGGCGGTCTTGAGCCACCGCCAAGGCGCGTGGCGAGGGATGCACTTGGGTGTGCGAGGCCAGGTAATCAGCCACTTCAGCGGGTACATTTTCAAATTCGTAAGTCACTACATCGGCGCGTTCGGCCAATTTTTGCAATTGCAGTGGGTCGTCGTACGCGCCTTGGAGCAACTCGCCAACCGGTTTGGCACAGGCATCAGCGGCGGGGTCAAGAAAGATGAATTCCACGCCCAGGGGGTGACCCGCCAAGGCGATCATGCGGGCTAGCTGTCCGGCACCGAGGATGCCGACAATCATGGGATCACCTCACTAGGCTGAGGTAAACGCGGGTCGGCATGGGCCAGCACTTTATCGGTTTGCTGTTGGCGATAGTCGCTGAGGGCGAGTTTGAATTGGGTGTGTTTGTTGGCAATAATAGCCGCCGCCAGTAGGGCGGCATTGATGGCCCCGGCTTTACCGATGGCCAATGTGCCAACCGGGATGCCCGCTGGCATTTGCACAATCGACAAGAGTGAATCCATGCCGTTCAGGGCTTGCGATTGCACCGGTACGCCCAGCACCGGCAATGCGGTTTTGGCGGCGGTCATGCCGGGCAAATGGGCTGCGCCGCCAGCCCCGGCAATAATCACCTCAAGTTTTCTGGCTTCGGCGCTGTGTGCGTAGCTGAACAATTTGTCGGGGGTGCGGTGTGCGGAAACGACTTCGACCTCATGGGGAATGCCCAAGCGCTGCAAGGTATCTGCAGCATGTTGCATGGTTTCCCAGTCGGAAGTTGATCCCATAATGATGCCAACCAATGCGACCATTGATTACTCCTTAGTTGTGCAAAAAAATATCTGGTTTTTGCGAAACCAAATAGCATTTAAAACCTGATATTGTCGCATATATTTGTTATTTTCTTAAGGCGTGGCGGGCATAATTTTGGCCGCTTGGTTGTCACCATGCGGGGTTCGGGCATTGCCCTTAAGGCATTCCACTAGCATATTCACATGCAATTGACAAGGGTTCTAAGCTGTAATTATAATCCCAGCCGATGCAGCCAATGTGCATCATTTATTAACCACTTCGATTATGTTACTACAAGGAAAATAATTATGAAAATTCGCTTGTTAAGTGCTGTTGCCCTGTTGGGTGCTATGGCTTCCCACTCAGTGTTGGCCACTTCGGCGTGTCCAAGCTTGCCCGACTACAGTGTGTTGCACGACGCACTGGTGAAAGCCCAGCAAAGCACAGATAAAAATGGTGGTTTTGGTTTTAATATGTGGGCCACTATTGTTAACAGGGACGGTATTGTTTGTGCCGTGGTGATGACAGGCACTAACCGCGGTCAAGAATGGCCCGGCAGCCGCGTCATTTCGGCGCAAAAAGCCAACACCGCCAATGCGTTCAGCTTGCCAAACTTTGCATTGTCAACTGCTAACCTTTACTCGGCTGTGCAACCCGGCGGTTCTTTGTTCGGCTTGCAAGAAAGCAATCCGGTGGATGTCAATATTGCCTACCGTGGTTCAGCGACGCTTTACGGCACCATTAATGACCCTATGATTGGTGGCAAAATTGGCGGCGTTAATGTGTTTGGCGGCGGCTTGCCGTTGTACGGCCCGGCAGGTGGTTTGGTGGGCGCCATTGGTGTGAGCGGCGATTCATCTTGCGCTGACCATAATATCGCATGGCGCACCCGTCAGGCTTTGGGTTATGACCATGTGCCTGCTGGTGTGTCGGCTAACCATGACGATAACATCGTTTATGATATCAGCAATGGCGTCAGCGCCAGTGGCTGGGGACACCCTACTTGCAGCAAAGATGCAACAGCCATTGCTGAAGGTTTCCCTAAAGCGGGCATGAAGTAAGCTGCTGCACAAGGGGGATTGCGGGCCGTGTTGCTTGCGGGCCGCCATCCCCCTTGACTTTACAGGCTATTGACAATGTCTGCAATCAGTTCCGGGCCGCGATAGATCAGGCCGCTATATATTTGCACCAAACTGGCACCGGCGGCCAGTTTTTCTTGGGCATCTTGGGCGGTCAGAATACCACCTGCGGCAATGATGGGTATTTTGCCGCCCAATTCTGCCGATAACCGGCTTACCACATGGGTCGATTGCGCTTTGACCGGTGCGCCACTCAGGCCACCAGCTTGGCTGGCGAGCGGGTGACCTGCAATCGCTTCCCGTGCTATTGTGGTGTTGGTGGCAATCACTCCGTCTATGGCGTATGCCAGCAATAATTTGGCGATATGGGCAATTTCTTCATCGGTCAAGTCGGGGGCTATTTTTACCACCAGCGGCACATAGCGGTGATGGGTTTGTTGCAAGTGCTGTTGTTCTTCTTTCAGTTGCGCCAATAGGTTTTTTATCTCGTCCCCTTGTTGCAGTTGCCGTAAGTTTTGGGTGTTGGGCGAGGAGATGTTAAGGGTGATGTAGCTGGCGAGCGGATAGGCCAGCCGCAGTCCGATGAGGTAGTCTTCAATGGCATTGGCGATAGGCGTGTCATAATTTTTTCCAATATTGATGCCTAGCACGCCGCGATATTGGCTGTTTTGCACTTGTGCCAACAAATGTCCAATGCCCAAGTTGTTAAAGCCCATGCGGTTGATGATGGCTTGGTGTTCGGGTAGGCGGAACAGGCGCGGTTTGGGGTTGCCTGGTTGGGGGCGGGGGGTGACTGTGCCAATCTCGATAAAGCCAAAACCTAAGGTGGCGAGGGTGTCTATATAGTCGCCATTTTTGTCCAATCCCGCCGCCAGCCCCACGGGATTGTTAAAAACCAACCCCATTGCGTTGACCGGTTTTGCAGTTAGGGCCGGTGTTGCAAGCTTGAGCACACCGGTTTTCTGGGCTGCTGCCAGCAGTTTTAAGGTGACGGTGTGGGCTTGTTCGGCTTCGAGCGAGAACAGCAACGGGCGCAGCAAGGGGTAAATATCCATAATAGGCGGTGTTTGGGCTTAAGCAGTCAGGGTCAGGCGGGGTGTTTGGCGCGTAATCATCATGGCTTTAGCCCCTATGCTTGCGGCTAAAGCCATTGCCACAAATAAGGCGGATGTTCGGGCACCTATCTGTCATGATCACTTGCTGGGTTTGAGGGTTTCATCAAACTCGCGCGGGTCGATATCGTCAGTGGTCTTGCCGTCATTAATCAGGTATTTCTGATGTTGGCGGTAGGTGTTTTTAATGAATTCGTAACGATCCACACTGGCTTCGGTCAGAATTTTTTCTGAGGTCAACAGATCAGCACGCCGGTCAATCAC
>CAJAWH010000129.1 GCA_903945605.1 uncultured Methylococcaceae bacterium
GGTATCCCAGGCCCAGTATTTATTCGTGCTGGATCATGGATCGGTGGTCAATTGGTTCCACGTTCAGTTTCTTTGGAATTGGGCGAAACTTATGAATTTAAAGTTCTGTTGAAAGCACGTCGTCCAGGTGACTGGCACGTTCACACTATGTTGAACGTAAAAGGCGGTGGTCCAATCATCGGTCCAGGCAAATGGGTAACTGTTACTGGTTCTATGTCTGACTTCAGAAACCCAGTTACTACTTTGACTGGCGAAACTGTTGACTTGGAAAGCTACAACCTGAGCAACGTTTATTTCTGGCACGCTTTCTGGTACGGTTTGGGTCTGATCTGGGTTGTATATTGGGCACGTAAACCAATGTTCGTCCCACGTTCTATCGCTGTTGAAGCTGGTAAAGCTGACACTTTGATCACTCCAGTAGACAAAAAAGTTGCTATGGCTTTTGGTGCAGGTGTTATTGCAATCGTTGCGATCTCTATGGGTCAAAGCAACGAACAATACCCAGTTACTACTCCATTGCAAGCTGGTTTGTTGCGCGGCATTAAATCAATTGAAATGCCAGCTACTTCAATCGCTGTTAAAGTTGAAGATGCTACTTATCGCGTACCAGGTCGTGCAATGCAAATGACATTGACTATCACTAACAATGGTGATTCCCCAATCCGTTTGGGTGAATTCAACACTGCTGGTGTTCGTTTCTTAGACTCTGCTGTTGCTCAAGACGAAACTGGATACCCAGACGACTTGTTGGCTGAAGAAGGTTTGACTGTTAGCGATAACAGCCCACTGGCTCCAGGCCAAACAAGAACTATCCAAGTTACTGCATCTGATGCAGCTTGGGAAGTTTATCGTTTAGCTGACTTGATTTATGATCCAGATAGCCGTTTTGCTGGCTTGTTGTTCTTCTACGACGCAGCTGGTAACCGTCAATTGATCACAATCGACGCTCCATTAATTCCAACTTTCATCTAATTTGATTAGATAATCGGGTTGGCTATGTAACAGTAGCCAACTAGGAATTAGAAACCCCTGAACCATGTATATGGATCAGGGGTTTTTTTTTAGTCACAATTTGAAATTAATAATAATCAAAAGGTGACTTTTGCAGATGTAAATGTTAAAGACAATAAGGTGTCAAGATACTTCAATATTGATCTTGGTAGGTTTAATAGCATCGCGTTTAGGGATAATAATCTCTAAAACCCCGTTAGCTGATTTAGCGCTGATGGCATCAGGATTGGCAGAGTCAGGTAAGCTAAATCTTCGGTAGAAAGTGCCATAAGCACGCTCCACACGTTTATACCCAGTACTTTCTGTAGTGGCTTCGGTTTTCTTTTCACCTTTGATAGTCAACACACTATTTTCCATAGAGATGTCGATTTCTTCAGGCTTGACACCTGGAATATCGGCGTGGATTATAAACCTGTCCGCATCTTCTTTAATGTCCACAGAAGGTGACCACTCAGCAGTGGCAATTGAGCCTTCGGCACCGTTGCTATTGTATGAACGTTCAAGTTCCTTTTGTAACTGATTTAATAATCCCCAAGGCTGATAAAGGGTAAGGGCCATAAAAGTCTCCTATAAATAATCAATGACAGTAAAATGAGATGAGTTTTTCACTCGCGTAAAATATAGGGACAATCCCGATAAATTCAACACTGCACAAAACAGAGAGCTGGCAATGATCGGTATGGCAATGCACACATCAAAACAGAAATCTATCAGTAAAGCAGGAGAAAATTCATAAAACTAACATAATTGCTTGATAAGGTTATCAGTTTATAAATAGTAGGCAGGACAGTCATTGGTAATTCAAAGCGCATGCCCTCTCGTCACCCATAAAAAATAGTTGGTTAAAAAGCTGCCATGAGCAAACAAAAATTATCGCTACAAGAACAATTGCTTAAATCAGGCTTAGTGAGTGCTGCAAAAGCCAAGAGCGTGAAGAGTGAAAAATTCAAACAGAACCGCCAGCAAAAAAACAGTAAAGAAATGCTAGTTGATGATGTGAAGCTATTGGCCCTAACGGCAAAAGCGGAGAAAATAGAAAATGACAGGCAGCTTAATGAACTGCGTCAGCAAAAAGAAGAGCAAAAAAATAAGGCTGCTCAGATAAAGCAGATAGTGGAACTGAACCGATTACCACAATCAGGTGACGGAATCGCTTATAGGTTTAATGACAATAACAAAATTAAAGCGATTTATGTTGAAGAAGACATGCGCAATAGTATCATTAGAGGCAATATGCTAATTGTCAAAGCTGCAGGTGTCTATGAGGTGGTAATGGCAGAGGTAGGTGACAAAATTGCGTTACGCGATCAAGCCTGTGTGGTGGTTGACAATCGGATGCAACAGAGTAATAGCACCGTCGAGCAACAAAATGATCCTTATGCAGCCTACGCAGTACCCGATGACCTGATTTGGTGATTGTAAGGGAGAAACGTGATGGGGCGGCGAACAGTTGTAGGTGAGTGATAACGCAAGCGCAATAAGAGGCATGTAAGGATGGAACGCCTGTTTGTTTGACAACGTACCTTAGCATTTATGCTGGTAGTTAAAACTCACTGATAGCATATCCGGCAAAGCCTACCGGAACAAGCTTAAATTAGCCATCCATGGCTTATGAAGCCCATTGCATTGACACACTATGGCAGATAACCAGTTCTAACGAACTATTTGCCACCTTCTTGCTTAATCAGTTTACTGGCAATTTCAAGCATTTTTTCATGTGAACCGGCTAACGGGCCATTAGTTAGGTATTTGCCATTAATGACCAAAGCAGGGACACCGGTTATGCCGTAGCGTGCTGCAATAGCAGGTGCTTGGCGCATTTTTGAGTCAACCGCAAAAGAATGGTAAGCCTCGTTAAAAGCAGCTTCAGTAGCTCCATGTGCCACAAAGAACTTTTGCAATTGCTCCTCGGTATCCATTTTGTTTTTTGGGTCGCTGCCATGTAAGGCTTTTTGAACTTGGTCAAAAAAATCGCTGTGTATTTTATCAACCATATCTAAAGATTCAGCCGTAAAATAAGCTTTGGCATGTTTGCCCCATAATTCATTGAATACGGCAGGTTGGCGGATAAATTCGACATTTGCGGGTAAGGTTTTAAGCCATTTCTTTAACGCGGGTTCAAATTCATAACAATGTGGGCAGCCATACCAAAAAAACTCAATGACTTCAACTTTGTCGGCATGTAGGGTGGGTTGTGCGGGTGACAAGGTCTGATAGCCTGGTTCTTGCGCCGGAGCTTGCGGTACAAAGCCAACAGATAATACCAAAACGCTGCTTAAGGCAATATTTTTTAGCAAGTTATTTAACATGGTGGAAAGCGCTCCAAATTTAGCTGATATAAAGGAAAATAGAGATTATTTCATTGTTGAAATACGGTAAGAGACAGCCTTAATTTCTTCTTCGGACATTTTCTGTGCAATCATCCGCATGATATTATCAGGGTTGCTGGTACGCGCCCCCGTTTTAAAGTCGTTAAGGGTTTTTATCAAATAATCTGGTTGTTGCGATTTTATCAATGGGAAAGCGGCAGGCAGGTTGCCATCACCTGATGGGCCGTGGCAGGCAATACAAGCAGAAACTTCACGAGTCAAATCACCATTGCGATACAAATCGGCACCTTGTGCGAGCAACTCAGGCATTGATTTTTGCTTAACCGTCTCACCAGTTTCGGATGGCTCATCGTCGTCATCGTTGTTCGGTAAGGTTGGTTCAGGATTGGCGGAAATTTTTTGTCCAGCATAGTAGGCGGCGATATCTTTAATCGACTGTTCATCCAAGGACATGGCAATGCCGGACATTATCGGATTTTTACGGTCACCACTTTTAAACGCATTAAGTTGTTGTATCAAATAAGAACTATGTTGTTGAGCCAATTTGGGGAAGCTGCCAACCATGCTGTTGCCATCCGACCCATGACAATTAGCACAAGCAGCAGCATGGGATTTGCCCGCTTCGGCATCCCCTCGTGCATACAAGGGTGAAGAAATACCGGAGAATGCCAAGGCGAGTGAAGCAGTCAGCAAGAGTTTGTTCATTGAAAATCTCCTTTCGGAATAGTTGTTCATTTTATGCTAGCCTGTCATGTTGACAGGCCGCCTATGCGTGGTCGAATTTTACATTAATTAGCTAGCTTTAGCGAGGCAACTATGAATCCAATCTATCACCGCGCAACCTTTATGAATAGCTCTCCCAGTCTTGAAAACACCCCGGACGATGTTGGGCGCGAAGTTGCATTCGCAGGCCGTTCAAATGCAGGGAAATCTAGCGCAATAAATACTCTGACAAGGCAAAACCATCTGGCCAGAATAAGCAAGACACCGGGGCGCACACAAATGCTGAATTTTTTTCAATTTGCCGAACGATTGCGGATTGTGGACTTGCCGGGTTATGGCTACGCGAAAGTGCCCGAAAGTGTAAAACTACAATGGCACCGTTTAATGGAGTCGTATTTAACTAAACGTGAATCATTATGCGGTATTGTTTTGGTGATGGATGTCCGTCACCCATTGACCGATTTTGATTGGCAAATGGTGGAATGGTGCCAGCATTCTGGGTTGCCATTGCATATATTATTGACAAAGGCCGATAAACTGACTTACGGAGCTGCCAAAAATACCTTGTTGCAAGTGCAAAAGGCACTGGCAGGCGTGACTATGCCAGTTACCTTACAATTGTTTTCATCGTTAAAGAAAACTGGGGCTGATGAAATTCACGCGGTGTTGGATAAATTATATGGTCTGGCTGAAAACGAAGAGGATTTTTTACAAACAGAAAATGCCCCGTACGACTCCTCCCAATAAAGGGCGGCAACATTCCATGACACCAACTGATTGTTGCTACAACTTTGATTTCTTAACTGATGTTACGCGGATTGTTGGCTGAGCGTAGTCGAAGCCCTACTTACAGCCCGATGGTTTGCCTGGTCATTGTGCTTAGTTGCAATCCCCTACGGCTATGGGTCAGGGCAACCCCTAGTTCAAATTTGCTCAGGGAACTGATGATTTTGTCTTGGTCACTGTTCTACAAACAAATGGATTTTGCGTAACATCAGTTAGTAATATCCGTCATTAGTAAATTGGAAAATCTATAAACGATACAGCGGTTCTAGTGTTTTATCTATGGTTTTATTTTCTCGCTCAGACAATTTTGCCCTGGCACTGTTTTCGCTAAAATATTGGTACAGTTTTTTGCCATGCCATGTTGCTGCGTTTTGACCATACAGTGTTTGGTTAAGCAACAAAATTTCATCACGCAAACGCGCTTCACAGCAACCCGCCAGCACACCTAAGTTATTGCAGCCGAATTGTTGTTCCCCCCAATCCAGCAAAACGGTCTTGGCACGCTGGGCATCATTGCTGTGGCAAGCTTGTTTTAATGCCCTATGGTGATTTTGCAAAGCCAGGTTTTGACTGTCATGAGTTATGTCCGCTGATTTTGGTTTTCTGGCAAACATGAAGTAAATTAAAGTCCCCAGCCAAGCTAGCGCGAAGAAGGCACACAATCCAGGCCAAAACCACGCGTTAGCGGTGGCTGTGCTGCTGGTAGTGGTTATGTTTAGGGTCGGGCCTTTCGGTGTTTCTTGGGTGGCATCGGGCGGCACAATTGTTGCCGTGCTGGCAGGTGCTGGCGGATTAGCGGCAACCGCACCGCTGGCGGATAGTTTGACAGCAGGTAGGCTGGCTGTTTCCAGTCGTTTGGTTTCGGTGTTGAACCAAGGGATGGTAATGGCAGGCAAACTATACTCACCTGCTTCAGAAGGGATTAAGGCTATTTTTTCCTCTCGGATAGACAACAGGCCATCAGGTGATTTTTGTTCCTGCAACACTGGCTGGTCAGAATAAGCTTTTAGCGTACCGTTACTAATGGTGTTGTTCAGTTCAGGCAACTGCCCGTCGGTCGCCCCTTTGGCAACCAAGGTCAAAGTACGGGTTAGCGGTTCGCCCACTTTCATTTGTGTTATGTCGCCCGACCATTGTTGCTTTATCTGGACATTTTGCGCTGGTAGCCAGTGCGGACTGGTAAATGCACTGGGTACGGGTTGCACATTCAAGACAATGGCTTGGCTATGCACCCGTTTGGTTTTGGTTATTTGCGAATTGAAAAAGCTGTTGATGTTATAGCTGCTATTGGCTAATATCTCAGCCTTAAGTTCCACGGGTTTGATACTTATTTTACCGCTTTTTTGTGGAAAAATGGCATAA
>CAJAWH010000130.1 GCA_903945605.1 uncultured Methylococcaceae bacterium
AACAGCCTGACCCTCACCATCAATGATACGGTTGCAAATGTTGTTGCTAACACTACCGCTTTGCAGGCTTTGGCAGCTGGGCTGGCTCAAGACACATATGTTGCTGGCGACCAAAGCAGCACTGATAGTAGTGGCAACAGCACCAATAGTTACACCTACGGCAACAATAATCACCTAGCTATTACTATTAGCGACACAGTGGTCAACATCCTGACTAACTCTACGGCACTTGCTGCTTTGGGGATGGGATATTCACTAGCTATTAATGACACGGCGGTCAATGTGTCGACTGCGCTTGATAGCTTACAGGCCATCATTGGCATGATCAGTGACATAAGCTTGACCGATACAAACACGTCCGTTTTGGCCTTGACTGCTAGCCAGTTCACCCATTATGCGGCGGTGCTAGGCAAGATCAGCACAGCCTATAGCCTGAGCATTAGCGGCGAAACAGCGGCTAATGTGGCGGTTGACACTTCATTAAATAGCCATATCACCGCCATTGGCGTGGTGGATAGCACTGCCAATGTGCAAGCTGCACTGGATAGCTTGCAGGGTAATGCTGCCAAAATCAGCGGTATTGCTTTGACCGACACTACCCCCGTCTTGGCTCTTACTGCCAGCCAGTTTGCCCATGATGCGGCGGTGTTGGGTAAGATCAGCACAGCCTATAGCCTGAGCATCAGCGGCGAAACGGCAGCCAATGTGGCGGCAGATTTCCAAAACAGCCATGTGACAGCAGTGGGCGTAGTGGACAGTGTGGCCAATATCCTTGCCAACGTTTCGGCATTGACTGCGTTAGGGTATGAGTTGTCCTCATTGACGGTTAGCGACACATCAGGTAATGTGTCAGCCGCACTTGATAGCCTACAGGCTATTGCCAGTCAAATCAGCGGCATCAGCCTGACCGATGCTGGTACACCCACGTTAGCTATTACTGCCAGCCAGTTTGCCTATGATACGGCGGTGTTGGGTAAGATCAGCACAGCCTATAGCCTGAGCATCAGCGGTGAAACGGCGGCCAATGTAGCGTCCGATGCCCTCAATAGCCATGTCACCGCCATTGCTGTGGTGGACAACGTGGCCAACGTCTTTGCCAATGCCACGGCACTGGCAGCATTGGGGGCTGTGCTATCCTCGCTGACTGTCAATGATACGGTAGTCAATGTTTTGGTTGCACTTGATAGCCTCCAATCTATTGCAGGAATCATCAGTGCCATCAGTCTGACTGATGCAGGTATCCCCACCTTAGCCATCACCGCCAGCCAGTTTGCCCATGATGCTGTGGTGCTTGGCAAGATCGGTACGGCTTATAGCCTGAACATCAGTGGTGCAACAGCGGTCAATGCGCTGGCTAATGTCAAAAATAACCATGTGGCTGCGGTCAGTGTAGTGGATAAAGTGGCCAATGTCCTTGCCAATGCCACGGCATTGGCTTCTATTGGGGCTAAGCTGTCCTCGCTGACCGTGAGTGATAGTGCTGCCAATGTGTTGGCTGCGCTTGCTGGCCTACAGGGTATGACCGGTATGATCACTGGCATCAGCCTGACTGACGCGGGTACGCCTACCTTGCTCATCACCGCCAGCCAGTTTGCCCATGATGCCGCGGTGCTGGGTAAAATTGGCACGGCTTATAGCTTGGGCATCAGTGCTGAAACGGCTGGCAATGTGGCAGCGGATGCCCTTAATAGCCATGTCACTGCCATTGGCGTGGTGGACAGCGTTGCCAACGTACAAGCCGCATTCGATAGCTTGCAGGGCAATGTTGCCAAAATCAGCGGCATCACGCTGACCGGTGCTGGCACACACACCTTGGCCCTGTCCGCCGCACAGTTGGGTAGTGATGCTGGGGCCTTGGGTTTGGTCAAGGGCGTTTACGCCCTGTCGGTCAGTGGAGTCAACACCGCCAACTTATTGGCGGTGTTGGGCAACCCCCATGTACCCTCGGTGGCTTTGTCCGACACTGCCCGCAACATTGCCGCCGCACTGAACACCTTGCAAGCCAATGTCGCCAAAATCAGTGGCATCACCCTGACCGATGGTGGTACGCCCATGCTGGCTGTATCGATTGCACAATTTGGCAATGATGTCGGTGCATTGGGATTGGTCAAGGGCAATTACACCTTGTCGGTCAGTGGTGTCAGTGCCGCCAATTTATTGGCGGTGCTGGCCGCCCCGCATGTGGTGTCGGTGGCACTGTCCGACACCGCCAGCAACATTGCCGCCGCACTCAACACTGTGCAGGCCAATATTGCCAAAATCAGCGGCATCACCTTGACCGATGGCACTACGCCCACGCTGGCTTTGTCCGCCGCGCAGCTGACCAATGACACCAGTGCCTTGGCACTGATCGGCAGTGCCTACAACCTGGCTGTCAGTGGCGCGACGGTAAGCAATTTGGCTAGCGTATTGGCGGCCCCTTATCTGGTGTCGGTGGCTCTGTCAGACTCCGCCAGTAACATCACCTCCGCACTCAACACCTTGCAGGCTAATATTGGCAAAATTAGCAGCATCACCCTGACCGGTGCCGGAACACCTGCTTTAAGCATCACCGCTAGCCAGTTTGCCCATGATGCGGCGGTGCTGGGTAAGATCAGCACATCCTATAGCCTGAGCATCAGCAGCGAAACGGCGGCCAATGTGGCCACCGATGCCTTAAATAGTCATGTCACATCGATTGGTGTGGTGGACAATGTATTCAATGTGTTGGCTAATGCCTCGTCATTGTCCGCTTTGGGGGCTAAGCTATCCTCATTAGTGGTTAGCGACACAGCGGCTCATGTGTTAGGTTCGCTTGATGGCTTACAGGCTATTGTTGCCATAATCAGCAGTGTCAGGTTAACCGACACCGGCACTCCCACTTTAGCCGTCACCGCTAGCCAGTACGCCCATGATGGGGCGTTGCTGGGCAAGATCAGCACGGCTTATAGCCTAAGCATCAGCGGTGCAACCGTGGCCAATGTGGCGGCCGATGCCCTCAATAGCCATGTCGCCGCCATTGGCGTGGCGGACAGTGCCGCCAATGTGCAGGCTGCACTGGATAGCTTGCAGGGCAATGTTGCCAAGATCGGCGGCATCACGCTGACTGACACAGGCACGCCTACCGTAGCTATTACTGCCCACCAGTTTGCCAATGATACTGTGGTGCTGGGGAAAATCAGCACGCCTTTCAGCTTAAGTATCAGTGCTGCAACGGTAGCCAACATCCTGGCCAATTCTGGGGTGCTTATCTCTTTTGGGATTAAGCTGCCGTTATTGACGGTGACTGTCAGCGATACAGCAGCCAATGTACAAGGCTCGCTCGACCGCCTACAGGCTTTCCAAGGGTTGACGGGACAAATCAGCACCATCACGCTGACTGACAGTGGTACGCCATCATTAGCCATCACCGCAACGCAATTTGCTGGTGATGCGGCTGTGCTGGGCAAAATTAACACGCCTTATAGCTTAAGCATCAGCGGCGAAACAGCGGCTAATGTGGCGGTGGATGCCAAAAATAGCCATGTGGCTGTTGTTGGGGTAGTTGATACTGCCGCCAACGTGGCTAAAGTTCTGGATTCGGCACTGGTGCCGAATGTTGCCAAACTTAGCGGGATAGCCTTTACTGATACCGGTATCGGCGTGCTGGCCATTACCGCCAGCCAATTTGTCCACGATGCGGCAGTGCTGGGTAAGATCACTACCGCTTATGGATTAAGTGTCGGCGGCGAAACAGCTGCCAACGTGGCAACCGATGTCAAAAACAGCCATGTCAGTAAAATTGCTGTGGTAGACAGTGCCACTAACGTCAGCACTAACCTCGCCAGCCTAGAAACTAATCTCAGCAAACTGTCTGGCATCACCCTGACCGACAAAACCACCCCTACGCTATCGCTGACCGCCGCACAAGTGACCAGCGATTTGGGGGTGCTGAACGCGATCAGTTCGCCTTATTTGTTGTCGGTGAAAGACACTGTCGCCAACCTGAACAAGCTGGCCTTGGGTGGTGTGCATGACAGCCTGATTGAAATCATGCCCACTTCACTACTGGCCACGCTCACCGAAAGCCACCAGATTACTGACCTTAACTTGTCGCTGATCAGCTTGGCAGGTGATTCGATCACCGAAAAGGCTTACCAAGGCACGGGCGTTGAAGTGGACATTGTGGGCAGTAACCATGCAGTGTTGCACCAGTTGTTTTTTACTGCCGACACCGAAAGCCAGCTGCATTTGTTGGGCATTGGCAGTGCCGTGGTGCACATGATGTAATCAAGGGGCTGGCTTTAAGCGGTAACCCGCTTAAAGCCAAGTACGAGCAAACTGAATTGATTATTATTTGAGGGGCGACCATGCAAACCGTCACCGTTTCTGAACAAGGCCAACTGGTCATACCGCTTGATATCCGCAGGCAACTAGGCATCACGGCGGGCTGCCAACTTACGTTGGTTTTAGAAAATGCCGGCTTCAGGGTCGAAGTGAAACAATCCCGCCCACCGACAAGGCCCGAAGATGGCTATGGCCTATTGGTCTGCAAACACCCGGATGAAAGGCATTTGGCTGATTTTGATGCCGCACAGGCGATGCGGGATGCCGAATGATCGGTCTGGACACCAACATGCTTGCGCGGTT
Organism: uncultured Methylococcaceae bacterium; assembly: GCA_903945605.1. Classification (GTDB taxonomy): domain Bacteria; phylum Pseudomonadota; class Gammaproteobacteria; order Methylococcales; family Methylomonadaceae; genus Methylovulum. Next base: position 4,609 of record CAJAWH010000130.1, read on the forward strand.
CTATGTTGATGACCCTAACGACCCTGAGGCGGCAAAACAACGTCCCATAGCACGCCGCATAGTGACCGGGTCTGAACAATTGTTTGTGCCGTTAACTGTCATTTTGGAATTGGAATGGGGGCTGCGGGCATTTTACCGCTTTGATGCCAGCGATTTTCGCCGTGTGGTGGGAACACCTTATTGGGCTGGCCCATGTCAACGTCGAAGAATGGCCCCGGGTTGTCCAGGCCTTGGCCTTACAGGCTGAGGGGCTGGATTTTGCCGACGCGCTCCATCATGCAGCCTGCAACCAGTGTCGATGCTTTTATAGTTTTGATGACCGCCGTTTTGCCCGTAAAGCGGCAAGCTTAGCACTAGCACCGCCTGTCATTGTGCCTGCCGAGCAGTGATATTGCTGGAATGGAGGCTCTATAGGAAACTTCATAATATCTTATTGTATTATAAGTCAATAGGTTAAGGTATACTTTCATAAGATATGTGATTTTTCGGGATACCTGCCCTTTTGTTCCCGGTAATACACGCTAAGTTTAACCAGTAAAAAAATCGCTTGGCTTGGCTACCTTAATAACCTAGCGGATGGCCTATATATCCAGCACGGCTTCAATCGCATCAACCCGTTGCAAACCGCGTGGCAATAACGCCCCACGTTGTGCCCTACTACCCGTGTAATTTTCCAAGTCGGTGCTTTTTAGGGTCAATTGCCGTTTGCCAGCAGTAATCCGTAGCTGACCGTTAGCGGGTATCACCGCAGCGGCAAGCAGCGCATCGCTGCCTTGGGCAAAATCAGTTGCTTGTATTTGTAGCAGTTTATTGCCTTTGCCTTTGGCTAAGGCGGGCAGATCGTCTAGCGGAAAAATCAGCAAGCGGCCTTGTAAACTGATGACGGCAAGCCGGTCGGCTTCGGGGCTGATGGCAATAGGTCTGATGGCTTGGCTACCTTCGGGTAAGGTCAGCAACTGTTTACCGGCTTTGTTTTTGCTCAGCAAGTCTTTTAATTGCACCTTAAAACCGTAACCGGCACTGCTGGCGACGACAATCCAATCTTCGCCGTTGCCTGCCAATAAATGGGTGAAAACCGCACCGGCGGGCGGATTCAAGCGCCCCGTCAGCGGTTCCCCTTGGGTGCGGGCGGAGGGCAAATCATGGCTGCTGGTGCTATAAGCGCGTCCGGTTGAGTCGAGGATATAAACCGGTTGGGTCGAGCGGCACTTGACGGCATCCAGAAACGCGTCGCCGGAGCGGTAACTTAAGCTGCCGACATCAATATCATGGCCTTTGGCGGCACGAATCCAGCCTTTTTCCGACAAGATCACGGTGAGCGGTTCGTTGCTGATGAGGGCGGCGGTTTCCAGCACTTGCGCGGCATCACGGGCGATAATGGGTGAGCGGCGATCATCGCCAAACTTTTCGGCATCGGCTTGCAGTTCTTGTTTCACCAATTGGCTCAGCAAGCTTTCCGAGCCTAGGGTTGTTTCCAACGTGGCGCGTTCTTGCGCCAGTTCGTCTTGTTCGCCACGGATTTTCATTTCTTCCAGTTGCGCGAGGTGGCGCAGCTTCAGTTCCAAAATGGCTTCGGCTTGGGCATCGCTAATGCCGAAGCGGGCCATTAAGGCCGGTTTGGGTTTGTCTTCGTTGCGGATTATGGCAATGACTTCGTCAATGTTCAAATAGGCAATCAACAAACCTTCAAGGATATGCAAACGGGTGATGACTTTATCCAGCCGGTATTGCAAGCGGCGGCGCACGGTTTCGGTGCGGAAGCTCAGCCATTCCACCAAAATTTCGCGCAAGCCTTTGACCTTGGGGCGGCCATCCAGACCAATCATGTTCATGTTGACGCGGTAGCTTTTTTCCAGATCGGTGGTGGCGAACAAGTGCGACATCACGGCATCGGCATCGGTGCGTTTTGATTTAGGGATAATCAGCAAGCGCGTGGGGTTTTCGTGGTCCGATTCGTCACGCAAATCCTCAATCATAGGCAATTTTTTCGCCAACATTTGCGCGGCGATTTGTTCCATCAGCTTATTGCCGGACACTTGGTGGGGCAGGGCGGTGATGACAATCACCCCGTCTTCCAATTCGTATTTGGCACGCATTTTTATCGAGCCGCCACCGGTCAGGTAAATTTTTTGGATGTCTTCGGCAGCACTGACAATTTCTGCATCGGTGGGGTAGTCAGGGCCTTTAACGTGCTGGAACAGGGTTTCTAACGGGCTGTCAGGATTATCCAGTAATGCGATACAGGCATTGGCCACTTCCCTTAAGTTATGCGGCGGAATATCGGTGGCCATGCCCACGGCAATGCCCATCGTGCCGTTCAGCAAAATATTGGGCAAGCGGGCCGGTAACAGTTCCGGTTCTTGCAAAGTGCCATCAAAATTGTCAGTCCATTCGACTGTGCCTTGCCCCAATTCGCCCAGCAGGGTTTGGGCATAGGCGGTCAGGCGCGATTCGGTGTAACGCATGGCGGCAAAAGATTTAGGGTCGTCCGAAGACCCCCAGTTGCCTTGCCCGTCAATCAGCGGGTAGCGGTAAGAGAAGTGTTGCGCCATTAACACCATCGCTTCATAACAGGCCGAGTCACCGTGCGGGTGGTATTTGCCCAACACATCACCGACCGTGCGGGCGGATTTTTTGTGTTTGGCGGTTGCCGTCAAGCCCAATTCGGACATGGCATAGACAATGCGCCGTTGCACCGGTTTTAGGCCATCGGCAAGGTGCGGCAAGGCGCGGTCCAAGATGACGTACATGGAGTAATCCAAGTAGGCTTTTTCGGCAAAATCCTTTAACGGTTGTTGCTCAAAATTGTTCTGCACGGCTAGCATCAAAAATCATCCTGTTGGCTGTCCAGTTCCAAGGCACGGCTTTTTTCCAAGCTTTCCTGACGCATCTGTTTACGCAGTTTTGCCGCTTCAAAATAGATGCGTTCCAGTTCGGTTTCCAACTTTAGTTCCGGTGCCAGCACCGATTTGCCGTTTTCATCAACCGCGACCATGGTAAAAAAACACGAGGTGGTAAAGCGTCTGACATGGGTGCGTAAATTTTCGGCGAACACTTTAATGCCAATTTCCATGGACGAACGCCCAACGTGGTTGACCCGCGCATAAAATGTGACCAATTCGCCGACATTGACGTTTTGTTTAAAAAACACTTGGTCAAGGGCGGCGGTGACCACATAATTTTTACAGTACTTTGCCGCGCAAGCATAAGCCACTTGGTCGAGCAGCTTAAGTAATGAGCCGCCGTGGACATTACCGGCAAAATTGGCCATGTCCGGGGTCATCAGCACGGTCATGGTCAGGGTTTTTTCTTGTTGGGTCATGTTGCTATCTATTTCAGTGAGTAAGGTGGGTTAAGCGGGCATTGCCGGACGGTCAAACAATATCCGCCAAATTGCCTTTGGTTTCCAGCCACGTTTTCCGGTCTCCGGCGCGTTTTTTCGCCAACAGCAAATCCAGCTGGTTGTGTGTTTCGTCGGCTTCTTCCACAGTGAGTTGCACCAGTCGCCGAGTGTCAGGATTCATGGTGGTTTCGCGCAGTTGCGAGGGGTTCATTTCGCCCAGACCTTTAAAGCGCTGCACATTAATTTGCCCTTTGATCTTTTCCGCTTTAATGCGGTCCAACACGCCTTGGCGTTCCGGTTCATCCAGCGCGTAAAACACTTTTTTGCCGACATCAATCCGATACAGCGGCGGCATAGCAACAAACACATGCCCGGCACGGACTAGGGCATTAAAATGCTGGTAAAACAAGGCGCAAATCAGCGTGGCAATGTGGTTGCCGTCGGAATCGGCATCGGCAAGGATGCACACTTTGCCATAACGCAGATTTTGCAGGTTATCGCAACCCGGTTCTATGCCCAAGGCCACGGCAATATCATGCACCTCTTGCGAGGCCATCACTTGCCCCGATTCCACTTCCCAAGTGTTCAGGATTTTACCGCGTAACGGCATAATGGCCTGAAAATCACGCTCCCGTGCCTGTTTGGCGGAGCCGCCCGCCGAATCCCCTTCGACCAAAAACAATTCGGTGCGGTTGATGTCTTGTGCCGAACAATCCGCCAGTTTGCCGGGCAGGGCGGGCCCTTGGGTGATTTTTTTACGGATGATTTTTTTGTTGGAGCGAAGCCGTTTTTGGGCGCTATCAATAATAATCTCGGCAATTTTTTCGCCTTCCGCCGGATGCTGGTTAAGCCACAGGCTAAAGGTATCTTTGGCGACCCCGGACACAAACGCCACACACTCGCGCGAGCTTAACCGCTCTTTGGTTTGACCGGAGAATTGCGGGTCTTGCAATTTGACTGACAACACAAAATGGCAGTTTTCCCAAACGTCTTCGGGTGCCACTTTGACACCACGCGGCAAGATATTGCGGATGTCGCAAAACTCGCGCATAGCTTCGGTGAACCCTGCCCGCAGCCCGTTGACATGGGTGCCGCCTTGCGCGGTCGGTATCAGGTTGACATAGCTTTCGTTAAGCACTTCCGGTGGGTTGTCCACTGCCCAAACCACGCCCCACTCCACTGCCTCATGATTGGCGGAGCGGTTGCCCATAAACGGCTGTTCGGGGTAAAAATCAATATCGCCAATGCGGTCGAGCAGATAATCTTTAAGGCCGTTTTGATAACACCAGACAATGCTTTCTTCCGGCTGTTCTACCGTTAAACTGATGGACAGGCCAGGACACAACACCGCTTTGGCACGCAAATTATGCTTAAGCCGTGATACCGACACTTTATTGGAGTCAAAATATTTTTCATTCGGCCAAAATTTGACAGTGGTGCCGGTGTTGTTTTTGCCGACCGTACCTATTTCGACCAATTCCGATTGCTTTTCACCATCGGCAAAGCCCATTTGATAAATTTTGCCGTTACGCTTGACAGTCACTTGCAATTGCGCGGACAAGGCATTGACCACCGATACCCCTACACCGTGCAAACCACCAGAGAATTGATAGTTTTTATTGGAGAACTTGCCACCAGCATGGAGTTGGGTAAGGATGACTTCTACCCCTGGGATGCCTTGTTCAGGATGCATGTCCACCGGCATCCCGCGCCCGTTATCGCTGACTTGCACCGAACCATCCTTAAAAAGCACCACCTCAATTTGGCTGGCGTGGCCCGCCATTGCCTCGTCCACACTGTTGTCAACCACCTCTTGCACCAGATGGTTGGGGCGGGTGGTGTCCGTGTACATGCCGGGACGTTTGCGCACCGGCTCCAAACCGCTTAAAACCTCAATGGCAGCGGCGTTATATTCATTACTCATGTCAACTATTATCCAGACCTAAAAATTAGGCAAAGGCTATGCAATGCCCGTTTATGCTAGCATCGTACCATTTATTGCCATACCCTAAACTGTTTTGTCAAACATCACGGTATGTTTTATGATAACAATTAAACCATAGTGGCAAGGGGTTAAATCATGGCAACCGAAACGTTCCCCCTCAGAACAGAACCCAGCATTGTAAATCAACTTGACCACTTGGCGGGATTACTAGACAGGCCAATCGAAGACCTTGTCAATCAAGCCCTCAGGCAATACCTTGAAACCCATGCTTGGCAAATTGAAAAAATCAGCCAAGGCATAGCCGCCGCTGATCGTGGCGAGGTTATGGCGCATGATAATGTCATGTGCGAAATGGCCGAGTTGATAGCGGCAGCAAGTAAGGGTAAGGCGTGGAACTCGTCTGGATCGGACCGGCCAGACAGGACTTGCAGGATTGCCGCAGAGCAGCATAACGGATTCATTGACCAACCGTACGCACAAAGCGGCCTAGTGTTTAGGTTGTTTGCGGCAAGTTGATCCAAACAATCACTTGACAAAACTACTGGTAATCAGTACAAATAATCATGCAGGATGAATTTTTTGAATGGGATGATGCCAAAGCCGCAATAAATTGGCAGAGTCACGGCGTTGCCTTCCCCTATGCAGTTAAAGCGTTTCGTGACCCTTTCGCGGTTGAGTGGGTGGACAACCGTGAGGGCTACGACGAAGAGCGGGTAAACCTGCTGGGCATGTGTGACACGGTTCTTTTGCACGTGACTTACACCGAGCGCGGCGACCGTATCAGACTTATATCAGCCAGAAGGGCGGTAAAACATGAACAAGACCACTACTACAGCGAAAATTCTATCTAATGGGGCGGTTGTCGATGTGCTGGATGAGGGGCATGAACACCCTTTTCCTATTGCCCCTATGCGTTCCATGACGGATAAAGAAATCAGCGCAGCGGCGCAAGCCGACCCTGATGCTAAACCTATGACCGAACAAGAATTAAAAACCGTGCGACGGATACCTCGCGTAAAGACCATGCGCCGTGCCTTAGGTATCACTCAAGAAGAGTTTGCCACGCGTTACCATGTGCCGCTTGGCACTTTGCGCGACTGGGAACAAGGGCGGACAGAGCCAGACCAGCCAACAAAGGCTTACTTAGCCGTTATCGCTCACGACCCCGAAGGGGTGCGCCAGGCCTTAGAACATACCCGTCCAACATAAAAGATTTTTGTCCTTCGCTAAGGGCGGCATCCTTGCCACTTTTGGGGCGTGTCGGTTTGCCGCCTCCCGCCTGATGAATGTGGGAAACCATTATGGCATTGCTAATTGAGTATAGGTTTTTCGTATTTCATGCTTTATGTTCATATACATAAAAACAAAAGCTATCCAAAATTAACAATACCCAGGCATTTCGCTGGCCAGGCTACGGCGAAAGTCGAAATGTTACAGCAAAAGCAAGGACATGCTCAAATATTCCGTCATGCTTTTGATGCTCAAATGGAATGGCGAACTCGATGCTATACTAAATTAACAATGCCAGAAATTATGGTGCCATGGTGATAGATGCTTATGTAATTATGAGGACAATATGATGCCTACCCCCAATGCAAAATTAACCAGATGGACAGTTTCAGTGCCAAAATGAACCGATACATCTCTACGCCTTTTTTTAGCTGAACGAGGAATGAAAAAAGGCGATATTTCTGTATTTATTGTGGATGCTGTTAAATGGCGAGTTTTGAACAGACGCTTGCAGAGGTACGGCAACAAGTTGCCGATATTCCCCCCGATGAAATGCAATCTATAATTGATGAAGCTATTGACGCTGTACACCAAGAAAAACGCAACCACTGAAAATCTTGGAGACGGAACGAAGAGAAGCGAGGATTTTTAGTCCGCGATAGCCATAGGGTCGGGCGGGTTGCCGTAGCGTAGCGGAGGCAACCTGCAAGGCATCCCGATATGGCGTAAAGTCATGTGGAACCGCCGTTCCGGTCCCCTTGTTGGGCAGCTGGATAATGTAGGGTGCAATCGGCATATTTAGCTTTGAGCTGTGGGTAAGATACCAACGGTTTAACCAGTTGCTGGATATGGTAGACAGCTTATGTGATTCCGAAGTCCAGAGCTACAACGCCAACGCGTTTACGAGTTCGGGTGAACAACCGACCGCCACACCAAAGCCACCCAGCATCGAGGAAACCGCAGGGATTCCGACAGGCATAGCCCCCGACATCGAGGCACAGATTAACCGCCGCAGAAACCGCAAGCCGCCGCCTGATAACTTAGCGGGATAAAGATTTATTGCCAAGTATCATGTAATGTGAAAACTCTAAACTAGAGAAGTAAAATTATTATCAGGGTCACATAACGCAACTCCATTAGCTTAATGGAGAGCAGTATATTTATTCCCATAACTACAAAGGTTGATATTGTGAAAATTGAAATAAAGAATTGCAATAGTATTGATAGTGGAGTTATTGATATTAAAGACAATGCGTTGAACATAAAATACGCTATTAATGGGACTGGCAAAAGTACTATAGCAAAAGCAATAATTGCATCAATAAATAGACAAGTTGTTGGTAGGAAAAAGATAAGCCTATCAGATTTAACCCCATTTAAATATATTGGTTCTACTAGTGATTTGCCTAATGTTACAGGAGTTAATCAAATTTCCAGTATTATGATATTTGATGAAGAATATATTGATAATTTTATATTTCAAGCTGATGATTTATTAAAAGGAAGTTTTGACATTTTTATTCGAGGTGAAAATTATGAAAAAGGTATGGAAGAAATAAGCATACTTGTCGAAACAATGCATAAGATGTTTGCCGAAGATAAGGATATTGATGATTTAATTAACGATTTTAATGAAATAAGTGGCAGTTTTGGAAGACAAACAAAAAGTGGGATTCATGCGTCGAGTAGTATGGCACAAGCATTCAAGGGGGGTAACAAAGTAAAAAATATCCCGAATGGACTTGAAGTATTTAAAAATTATATCCAGCACCCAAGTAACTTCAAATGGATTAAATGGCAATTAGAAGGAAAAGAGTATGTTGATATTTCTGATCATGACTGCCCATATTGCACTAACAATATTAAAGATAAGAAAGAAACAATAAATAAAGTTAGTGAAGTTTATAAGTCAAAAGAAATTGAAAATCTAAGTAAAATTGTAGCTACATTCGATAGGTTAAATAAATATTTTTCCGAAGATGCTAAATCAAAAATTGCTGATTTTGTGAGCAGCATAGATGGTTACACTGATGACCAAGTTTCTTACCTAAGAGAAGTACAGAATCAAATAGATTTATTAAAAGATAAGTTTCTGAACGCTAAAAACTTGGATTTTTTCTCATTAAAGGATGTTGGCAAGGTGATTGAAGGACTTAATGGGCATAAAATAGATATTGACCTTTATGTTCACTTGAAGTCTGAGGATACAAATAGTAAAGTAAAAATTGTTAATAATGCTATAGATGAGCTACTGAAGAAAGCAAATGAGCTTCATGGCAGTATTGCCAAACAAAAAAACTTAATAGGAAAACTTGTAAAAGAAAACAGTAAAGCAATTAATGAATTTTTAGATAATGCTGGTTATATGTACAAGGTTACTCTGGTCGAAGATAAGGGCGGGACTTATAAACTTAAGCTCATACATAAAGATACAAAAGATACAAAAGATGAGGTAAGTAACGTTAAGGAGCATCTGAGTTTCGGCGAACGCAATGCATTTTCGCTTGTTCTATTTATGTATGACGCATTAAAACAAACCCCAGATTTAATAATATTAGATGACCCCATATCTTCTTTTGATAAAAATAAGAAATATGCGATTATTGATATTCTATTTCATAAAGGAAAATCATTTAGAGATAAAACAGTATTGCTCTTAACTCATGATTTTGAACCAATTATTGATATAGTACATCATCACACGGATAGGTTTTCTGTACCTTTTGCAACATTCTTGGAAAATAAACATGGTATTTTATCTGAGAAAGAGATTCTAAAATCAGATATTAAAACTTTTATAGATATTAATACAGAAAATTTGGGGCTTGAATTACATAAAATAAACAAGCTAGTTTATCTACGAAGGTTTTATGAAGTAACAAATGAAAAAAGTTTTGGCTATGAAGTGGTTTCAAATATTTTTCACAAAAGAGAAACTTTTACTCATAGTGTAAATGGAAGCATACAAGATATGACAGATGCAGAAATACAAAGAGGATGTAATGAAATAAAAGAAAAAATTATAGATTTTGAATACAATGAACTTTTTCAATTACTTCAACTTATAAATAATAAGTTAGAAATGAAAGAATTGTATCAGGCTACTACAAACAACTATGAAAAGCTTCATCTATACAGAATAATTTTTGATAATGAGGTAAAAAATAATCATTCCGATATTATACGGAAATTCATTAATGAAGCATTTCATATAGAAAATGATTATATTTACCAGCTGAATCCATGCAAGTATCAGCTCGTGCCTCAATATGTAATTGATGAATGCGATAAATTCATTCGAGAGTAAACTAACTCTTTTACCCCTCTTAACACTCTATAAAGCATCCTTCTTGAGACACCAAGCGATTTTGCAACGGTTCGTCTTGCTCAATCAATTTTCGGGCGTGGGCGACTTGTTGCGGGGTTAGTTTTACCTTACGCCCCATCTTCACGCCACGGGCAACAGCAGCCCTGCCCGCTTTGGTGCGTTCCTGAATCAATGAGCGTTCCAGCTCCGCCAATATACCTGCCATTTGCCACATAGCCCGTCCCGTTGGAGTGGTAGTGTCTATCGCTTCGGTGAGCGACTGAAAAGCCACCTCCCTTACCGTGGAGTTCATCAAGTAAGCCGATAAGGTCATGCAGTGACCGCCCCAGCCTGTCCAGTTTCCAAACTATCAGTGTATCACCCACCGCCAGGGCCTTTAAGCATTTTGTCAATTCCGAGCGTTTAGCATTCGCCCCGCTTGCTTTGTCGGTAAATATCCGCTCACAGCCAGCCGCCTTGAGTGCGTCAATTTGTAAATCTGGGTTTTGCTCGTCGGTTGATACACTTGCATAACCAATTTTCATAAGCCTTTTTGTCCCTGATTTATGACACAAATAAGCCTATTTTTATCAGTAATTTAATTTTGTGTCAAATATCTTGTATTGTTTCTGTGTTGACATTTGCAACACAATTGTTTAATACTGAACATTCAGATTGATTTAACCGAGACAGAATTTATGAGAACAGAACACGCACCCGCCGAGGTGAATATCCATTTACGGGCAAAGGCACGCGACAGATTGCTTATTGACCAAGCAGCCGAATTGCTTGGCTCTAACCGCTCACAATTCATGATGGCATCGGCACTGAAAGAAGCGAAAAGCGTAATTCTTGACCAAACTTCAATTTATGTAGATAACAAGACATTCCAAAAAGTCTTGGATTGGTTAGACACACCAGCAACACAAGAACAAATTGAAGGTATGAAACGATTGAAAGCAACCAAATCGTGAATGAATTTACCAAGCCCGTCCCGCTGACTGCCAAGCATGATACGGATGATTTCTGGTCTGGTGAAGAAACACTAGATAATTGGTTGCGGGAACGGGCATTGGATAACATGGCTGCATCGGCAAGCCGAACCTATGTTATTTGTCCACCTAGCTCCCGTAAGGTAATCGGGTACTACGCTATTTGCATGGGGCAGATTTTTAGCCAAGAGGTGATAGGCTCTATGCGTAGGAATATGCCCCGCCAGATTCCAGCGGTTATTCTTGGGCGTTTGGCTATTGATGAAAAATGGCAGGGGCAAGGGCTAGGCAAGGAATTACTTCAAGATGCGGTGCAAAGGTCTGTCCGTGCCGCTCAGGAAATTTCAGCCCGCCTTTTGATTGTTCATGCTATTTCCGCAAATGCAGAAGCTTTTTATTCCCATTATGGGTTCGCCCGCCTACCGATCGAAACGCCTACTTACGCCCTAGACCTTGTCAAATTTGCTACCCTTCCAGAGTAACCACTCCATAAAATAAATTGTGTCAAATATCTTGATTTTTGGCACAGAAAGTAAAATTTGCTTGGGGTTAAGAAATTATGGTGCTATGGCGGTAGGCGTTTATGTAATTATGAGGGCAATATAATGCCTACCCCTAATGCAAACTTAACCAGATGGACAGTTTCAGTTCCAAAAGAAACCGATACATCTCTACGCCTTTTTTTAGCTGAACGAGGAATGAAAAAAGGCGATATTTCTGTATTTATTGTGGATGCTGTTAAATGGCGAGTTTTGAACAGACGCTTGCAGAGGTACGGCAACAAGTTGTCGATATTCCCCCCGATGAAATGCAATCTATAATTGATGAAGCTATTGACGCTGTACGCCAAGAAAAACGCAACGAACTGGTTGGAAAAGAAGCCTAATGCGGGTTGTGCTTGATACTAATATAATTTCTGTTCATTTCAGCCAAATCGATATAGTTTACAATAGTGGCAAAACATCATCACAACTTAGCATAATACCATTTATCGCTGCAATTTATTAGGTAATGGCGAGTGCTGCCCGTTAACGGCTCGGGTAACAAGCTTGCCTATTGGTAGTTGATGTCAATTAGGCCGTTGGCTGAGCGAAGTCGAAGCCAGTGCCCAGACATCCCGTCTGGTTGCAACACCCATCGGCTTCGCTCAGGGAACGTAAGCTTATCTATCGACGGTTCGGGGCTATGCCTACAATATCAACCGTGCACTGGCGAATCCACCCATTCATACAATTCAGTCAATGCCGGATCGCATTTACAGCAGCTGGTGCCGCAGGCCGTTTCTGGGCTAATGCGCCTAACTTGGCCTTTGCTGATCCATTTGCCCAACATGCCGCGCAGGGCATCGGCATCCACACCAAAATGGTTGACCAAATCTTTTAGCGCGACACGCTGTTGTTGTTTAAGATAAAGCCGTAAATCTGACAAAATCATTCGTTAACTCCGTTAATGGTGGCCTGTTCTTGCCATTTGCCGGATAGCCAAAGCCCCGCCACCACCAACAGGAATGCAGTGCACAAGCCGCTAATCCACAGGACGGACAGTTGCGGGTGGCTGCTGTAAGTGGCAGTTTGGTAATACAGCGTGGCGGTCATAAAGGCCAGCCCCGTGGTCCAGAACAGCACAAAAATAGTCCAATTCAAATTGGTTTCGCGGTAAATGGCCGCAGTTGCCGCCACGCAGGGTGCGTACAGCAAGATGAACAGCAGATAGGCGAACGCGCCCGCTTGCCCGTCGAAACTGTCACGCATGGCATGGTAGGTGGCGGTATGCACCGCTTGCTGGCTGGCGGCGGCGTTAAGGTCGCTTACCTCGCCGATGTCAAGACCTAACGGGTCGAGGAAATTATCGGCGACTTTTTTCAAATTATCGGGCACGGTTTGGCAGGCATCCAGCAAGGCTTGTTTCAGGTCAAAAGCGCTTTGTGCCGTTTGCGGCGCGATATTAGCCCGCTGGCTGTACAAGGAGTCCAGCGTACCCACTACGGCTTCTTTAGCCAAAACGCCAGAAAAAATGCCCACTGTGGCGGGCCAGTTGTCGTTGGCAATGCCCATTGGCCGGAACAGCGGGGTAAGCCCTCTGCCAATCGTGCTTAATACTGATTTGTCGCTGTTTTCTTGGCCAAAACTGCCGTCAGTGCCTAGGGCATTGAGCACGTTCAACACCAAAACCATCGGTACGATCACTTTGCCAGCGTTAAACAGGAAGGCTTGTAGCCTATCCCAACTTCTTAGGCATACCCCGCTGAGTGTGGGCAGGTGGTAAGTGGGCAATTCCATGATGAAAGCGGATGTGCCGCCTTTAAATAAGGTGTGGCGCATAATCAGCCCGGTCATCAACGCCACCGCTATGCCTATTAGATACAAGCCAAACACCAGATTTTGCCCGCCGACCGGAAAAAATGCGGCGGCGAACAATGCGTAAACCGGCAAGCGTGCGCCACACGACATGAACGGGTTCATCAGGTTGGTCAGGATGCGGTCGCGGCGGTTTTCCAAGACACGGGTGGCCATAATGGCAGGCACATTGCAGCCAAAGCCCACAATCATTGGCACAAACGATTTGCCCGGCAAGCCGATCACCCGCATCAGGCGATCGACCACAAAAGCGGCGCGGGCCATGTAGCCGGAATCTTCCAAAGCTGATAAAAACAGGAACAAGAAGCCCACGATGGGAATAAAGGTGGCGACCACTTGGATGCCGCTGCCGACCCCACGCGCCAGCAAGGCAGTTAGCCAAACAGGGCTGTGCCAATCTGCCAGCAGTTGGCCCAGACCATCCACCAGCAAGGCGCCGACCGTTTGGTCAAAAAAATCCACAAAGGCACTGCCAAAATTGATGGTGAACATGAACATGCTGTACATCACCAACAAAAAAATCGGTATCCCCAAAAAGCGGTTGAGCACAATGGCATCAATTTTTTCTGTGGTGTGCCTGCTGACTTCGTTCAGTTTGCACACACAGGTTTGCGTCAGTTGGTTGACGAAACCGTAGCGGGCATCCGCTGCAAGGATGTCAATTTCATCATCCGTGGCCTGTTCCACTTGTTGTTGTAACTGGGTCACGTTGGCTAGTAGCGAGGTGTCCGCCGCCATTTCTTTAGCCAGTGTGTCATTTTCCAACAAGCGCAAAGCCAGCCAGCGGCGGTCGCAGGGTGGTAGTTTGGCAACGTGGCTTAGCTGTTGGCATAGCCCATTAATGGCGCTTTCCAAAGCGGGTGGGTAATAAATGGTCGCGGTGGGGATGGGTTTGTCCACCACTGCCGCTTGCACGGCTTGTTTTAGGTGTTCAATGCCATTTTTTCTGGCGGCGGACAAGGAGACCACCGGACAGCCCAGTTGTTGCGCCAAATAGTCGGCATCAATTTTAATGCCGCGCTGTTTGACCACATCCATCATATTAAGCGCGACAATCATGGGTACGCGCATTTCCAGCAATTGTGAGGTCAGGTAAAGGTTGCGTTCAATGTTGGAGGCATCAACAATATTAATGATAAGGTCCGCAGCCTTTGAGGCCACATAGTCCCGCGCCACTTTTTCATCCAGCGATACGCTGTCATCGGAAGACTCCAGCGAATAAGTGCCGGGCAAATCGACCAAATCCACATTGCTGCCGCCATAGCTGTAATGGCCGGTTTTTTTTTCCACGGTCACGCCGGGCCAGTTGCCGACATGCTGTTTGGAGCCGGTCAATGCGTTAAATAACGTGGTTTTACCGCAATTGGGGTTGCCCACCACACCCACGGTAAAATGGGCGGTCATGCTTGTCTCTCAAGCATCAGGCTGGCGGCTTCATCTTTGCGTAAGGTCAGGGCAAAACCGCGCAGTTTGATTTCCACCGGGTCGCCCATGGGTGCGAAGCGGGTGACGCTAAACTGGGTGCCGGGTGTCAGGCCCATTGCCAACAGGCGTTTCCGGTAAGCTTTTCCGGCAGGGACAAATCCGGTGATGGTTGCCAAATCACCTACTGCAAGTTGTTTAAAATTGATAGCCATGTGCTTGCCTCGTCATTTAACCAAAAATTAACACTATTAAGACTGATCAATAATCATTCTCATTAAGAAAAAGTATACAACTTGGCGTAATTAATACAAGGAAATTTTGTTGGCGTGGGTTGCGGGTAATCGATGGTGCAAAGGGCATTGCACAACAGGATGCGGTGGTTGATTTTAGGCGGGGGGGTTCAACATCCTACTAAGCTATCCATAGCCCAACGCGGATAAGCCGCTATCGCCAAGCCCTCATGCTGCCCCGCCAACAACCGCTGGCAACCGGCATAAGCAATCATTGCCCCGTTATCGGTACAAAACTCTGGCCTAGGGAAATACAGTTGGGCTTTTGTTTTGTCTGCCATAGCCGCCAGTGTGCTGCGGATATGCTGGTTGGCACTTACCCCGCCCGCCACGACAAGGCGCTGCAAACCGGTTTGCTCCAATGCCCGTTTGCATTTGATCGCCAAGGTGTCGGCCACTGCGCTTTGGAAGGCGGCGGCAATGTCCGCGTGGCTTTGCCAACTGCCATCACAGGCATTGACCGTGTTCAAGGCAAAAGTTTTAAGGCCGCTAAAACTAAAATCCAGACCCGGGCGGTCAGTCATCGGGCGCGGAAATTTAAAATCAGGTTTGCCGTGTGCCGCCAACGCCGACAGCTTTGGCCCGCCCGGATAGCCCAAACCCAATAATTTGGCGGTTTTATCAAATGCCTCGCCCGCCGCATCATCCAGCGACTCGCCCAGCAAATGGTAACGGCCGACCCCCTGCACATTGACCAATAGGGTATGTCCGCCAGAAATCAGCAGCGCCACAAAAGGGAAGGGCGGCGGATTGGCTTCCAGCATCGGGGCCAACAAATGCCCCTCCATGTGATGCACGGCAATGGCGGGGATTTGCCACGCCCAAGCCAAGCTTCTGGCGGTGGTGGCGCCGACCAGCAACGCCCCCATCAGTCCCGGTCCGGCGGTGTAGGCAATGCCATCAATGGCGCTGCCCGCCAATTGGCATTCTTGCAGCAATTGCCTGACCAAAGGCAGCAATTTGCGGACGTGGTCGCGTGATGCCAGCTCCGGCACCACCCCGCCATATTCGCTATGCATGTCGATTTGGCTATACAATAGGTGGTGGACAAGGCCTTTTTGGGCATGGTACAAGCCGAGGCCGGTTTCGTCACAAGAGGTTTCTATGCCTAGAACGTACATTGAGTTTTTGAAATTTGCGGAAAGAAAGCGTATAATCACTGGTTATTTTTGTTAAGTAGGCAAAAGTACTTTTTTTAAACTTATAACCCTTTTTAGATATTAACATGGTTGGATCACTATAATGCCGTCAGTAAAAATTAAAGAAAACGAACCTTTCGATATTGCCATTCGCCGTTTCAAACGCGCTTGTGAAAAAGCAGGTGTATTGGCTGAAGTGCGTCGCCGTGAGTTTTATGAAAAACCAACGGCAGAACGTAAACGTAAAGGTGCTGCGGCTGTCAAACGACACTTGAAAAAACTGGCCCGCGAACGTTATGCATTGAAAAACCTGCGTCGTGGCCGTCCTGCACAATAAGCTATGGCATCGTTAACCGATCAGATCAAAGACCAAATGAAAACGGCCATGAAGGCCGGTGACAAGGGTAGGTTGGGCGTTATCCGCCTCATCCTGTCCGCCATCAAACAGGTCGAAGTGGATGAGCGCATAGTGTTGGATGACGCGCGCGTGATCACCGTGCTTAACAAGATGCTTAAGCAACGCCGCGAATCCATCCGGCAATTTGCCGAAGCGGGGCGTACCGATTTGGTGGCTGTGGAAGAGGCCGAAGTGCTGGTTATCCAAGACTTTCTGCCACAATCCCTTAGCGAGGCGGAAATTGATGGTTTGGTGGCGGAGGCCATTGCCGAATCAGCCGCCCAAACAGCCAAGGATATGGGTAAGGTAATGGCCTTGGTCAAAGCCAAAGCCCAAGGGCTGGCTGATATGTCAGTGGTCAGCGCCAAGATCAAGGCCGCCTTGGCAGACTAAGCCAGCCGGTCGGCAATTCCCCCATGTCCGGCGGTAAAATTCCACGTGAATTTATTGACGAATTGCTAAGTCGGGTCGATATTGTCGATCTGATAGATTCGCAAGTGCCTCTAAAGAAAACGGGCGCCAACTATGTTGCCCGTTGTCCTTTCCACACCGAAAAAACCCCTAGCTTTTCCGTCAACAGGACAAAGCAATTTTTCCATTGTTTTGGCTGTGGGGCGAGTGGCAATGCAATTGGCTTCATCATGGATTATCGGCATTTGGACTTTGTCGAAGCCATAGAAGATTTGGCCGATTTCCTCGGTGTCGAGGTGCCGCGCGAAACCGATTATCCAGCCGCGCCAAACAAAGCTAATCTGACTGCGTTATATCAACTGACCGGACAAGTTGCCGCCTATTATGTGCAACAATTGCGTGCCGGTGCTGACGGCAAAAAAGCGGCGGACTACTTAAAGTCGCGTGGTATCAGCAGCGAATGTGCCCACGAATTCATGCTTGGCTACGCGCCTGACGAATGGCAAGCCTTGGCGGGCCGCTTTGACCCGTTACTGTTGCAGGAAGCAGGGCTGGTGGTCAGCAAAGACAATGGCCGTGCTTATGACCGCTTCCGGCAGCGCATTATGTACCCGATACGGGACAAGCGTGGCAGGGTGGTCGGATTTGGTGGCAGGGTGCTGGATGATAGTCTGCCCAAGTACCTCAACTCACCCGAAACGGTGTTATTCCACAAAGGCCGTCAAGTTTACGGTTTGTACGAACTGCTGCAAAAACAGGCCAAGCCGGAGCGGCTATTGGTTGTTGAGGGTTACATGGATGTCATTTCCTTGTCCCAACAGGGCATCGGTTATGCGGTCGGCGTGTTGGGCACTGCTGCGACGGCGGCGCATCTCGATCTGTTGTTCCGGTTCACCCCCGAATTGGTGTTTTGTTTTGATGGCGACCGTGCCGGGCGCGAAGCGGCTTGGCGGGTCATGGAAGCGGTGTTTCCCAGCTTAAAAGAGGGGCGGCAAGTGCGGATTATGCTGTTGCCACAAAACTTTGACCCCGATGCCTTGGTGCGCCATGAAGGTGCTGAGCAATTTGCCGGGCGCATCAAAAACGCACAAACCCTATCCGAATATTTTTTTGGGCAAATTGCCGAAGAACTCAACCTTAATGTCACTGAGGGTAGGGCGCAACTGATCGACAAAGCTAAGCCCTATTTGGACAAGCTGCCCGAAGGCGTGTTCAAGTCATTGATGTTTGCCAAACTCAAAAGTTTGTCTGGTTCGGTCGCGGTGGGTTATTTGGAAAACCAGACCAAACAGCACGCCCCCGCCAAGGGGCTGGGGCTATTGCCCGATAACGGCCGCTTATCCTCGGTGCGGGTGGCTATGGCACTGTTATTGCAGAAGCCTGGTTTAGTGACCAAGGTCGCTGCCAAAAATGTCGCTTGGAATACCTTGGGTTTTCCGGGTTGCGGGCTGTTTGACAGCATGACCCAGCTTATGCTGCAGAAAAAACCTGCCAACGCAGCGGTTTTGCTCGAGTATTACCGGGACACACCGGAAGAAAAAACCATCCGTGCCTTGGCCTTTCTTGACTTGTATATTGCCGAAGAACGGATTGATGAGGTGTTTGATGATGCGCTGTCCAAGCTATTGGAACAGGCCAACGAATTGCAGATAGAGCAACTACTGGCCAAGGAAAGGTCGCATGGGCTGGATGGCCCGGAAAAAGAGCGGCTACGCGGGTTGTTGGCTAAAAAACATTAATGCAAAACACCAAAAATATATAGTATAATCTACGGTTAGGCGCGGTTGAAGCCTCGTGGTGCGCTACAGAGAGTGAATGATGAATCAAGAACAACAACAGTCCCAGCTTAAGCAACTGATTGCAAAGGGTAAAGTCCAAGGTTACCTCACCTATGCCGAGGTTAACGACCACTTGCCCAGTGATATTGCCGATCCCGAACAAATTGAAGAGATCATAGGCTGGATCAATGACATGGGCATTCAGGTCTACGAAGTGGCACCTGATGAAGACTCCCTGATCAGTGATTCCATGACCGTCAGCAGCGATGATGAAGACGCCGAGGAAGTGGCGGCTTTGGCTTCGGTTGACAGTGAATTTGGCCGGACAACCGACCCTGTGCGTATGTACATGCGCGAGATGGGTTCAGTGGAGCTGCTGACCCGTGCCGACGAACTTAAAATAGCCAAGCGCATCGAAGAAGGCCAACAACAATTGGTCAAAGCCATATCCCGCTCTTGCGTGGTGGTGGAAGATTTTTTACAATCCTTCGACAGTATATCGGGTGAAGAAGGCTCTATCCGCCTGACCGACCTGTTCTCAGGTTTTGTCGATTTGTCCGAGCCAGGTGACTTGATTGCCAGCCAAGTGATCAGCGAAACCATAGACGAAGCCCCAGCGGTCGAAGACGAACTGAAGGGCATCAATCCCGAAGAAGTCAAAGCCAAGGTGGATGCCTTGCGCAAACAGCTTAAAGCGGCTTCCTTGGCCATTAAAAAAAGCCATTACACCAGTGAACGGGCAGAAAAAGCATTCGATCAACTGGCGGCGTTGTTCATGGAGTTCAAATGGACACCGCAGTATTTGAAAAAACTGACGGCCATCATCCCCAAAGGCATTGCCCGGGTACGTGAACAAGAAAAAATTGTGATGGAAATTTTCCTCAAACATGGGAAAATGCCCCGCAAAGACTTTATCGAGTCGTTCACTGGCAACGAATCCAACAGCACGTGGTTGGATGGTCACTTGGATGTCAACGGCAGCCGCTATGCAGAACTGCTAAAGCCCTTTGAAAAAGAGCTGAGAAAAGCCCAAAAGACACTGGCTGAAATAGAGTCCGAATACGGCTTGACCATCAGTGGCCTAAAAGACATCAACCGGCGCATGTCCATTGGCGAAGCCAAAGCACGGCGGGCGAAAAAGGAAATGATAGAAGCCAATTTAAGGCTGGTCATCTCCATAGCCAAAAAATACACCAACCGTGGCTTGCAATTTTTGGACTTGATCCAAGAAGGCAACATCGGTTTAATGAAAGCAGTGGACAAATTTGAATACCGTCGTGGTTATAAATTTTCAACTTATGCCACGTGGTGGATTCGGCAGGCGATCACCCGCTCCATTGCGGATCAGGCCAGGACTATCCGTATTCCTGTGCACATGATTGAGACCATTAACAAGCTCAACCGCATTTCCAGGCAAATATTGCAGGAATTGGGCCGCGAAGCCACCCCTGAAGAATTGGCCGAGCGTATGGAAATGCCTGAGGACAAAGTGCGTAAAGTGCTGAAAATCGCCAAAGAGCCGATTTCTATGGAGACGCCCATAGGCGATGACGAAGACTCCCATTTGGGTGACTTCATCGAAGATGCCAAAGTGCTGTCGCCAGTGGAGGCGGCCACTATAGCGGGTCTGCGCGAATCCACCCAAAATGTGCTGGCGGGTCTCACCGCACGCGAAGCCAAAGTGCTGCGTATGCGTTTTGGCATTAACATGAACACCGACCACACCTTGGAAGAAGTCGGCAAACAATTTGATGTGACCCGAGAGCGCATCCGTCAAATTGAAGCCAAAGCCTTAAGGAAACTTAGGCATCCTTCCCGCTCCGAACAGCTTAGGTGTTTTTTGGAAGGTGAATAAACAATCACAAAAAGGGGCCATTAGCTCAGTTGGTTAGAGCGTCCGACTCATAATCGGCAGGTCGTAGGTTCAAGTCCTACATGGCCCACCATACCAATTCTTAGGGCTGCTTATGCAGCCTTTTGTCTATCTGGATTTTATTTTTATACGAGGCAGGAACATGAGCAAAAACTTCATTTTCACATCAGAATCCGTTTCCGAAGGCCATCCCGACAAAGTGGCCGATCAAATTTCTGATGCCGTTTTGGATGCTTTGTTGGCACAAGACCCCAAATCACGGGTTGCTTGCGAAACACTGGTCAAAACCGGCATGGTTGTTTTGGCAGGGGAAATCACCACCAATGCTTGGGTGGATATGGAAGCCTTGGTGCGTAAAGTGGTCTGCGACATTGGCTACGACAACGGCGAAATTGGTTTTGACGGGCAAAGCTGCGCCGTGCTGAACGCTATTGGCAAGCAATCAGCCGATATAGCCATGGGTGTTGACGAAAATGAAGGGCACGAACAAGGTGCTGGCGACCAAGGCCTCATGTTCGGTTATGCCAGCAACGAGACCGACGTGTTCATGCCCGCCCCCATCACCTATTCGCACTTGTTGGTCAAGCGCCAAGCCGAAGTCCGTAAAAACAAAACGTTGCCTTGGCTGCGCCCCGATGCCAAAAGCCAAATCACTTTCCGCTATGAAGACAGCAAGCCGGTGGCTATTGATGCAGTGGTGCTGTCCACCCAGCATTCACCGGAAATCAGCCCAAAAGCGCTCTATGAAGCGGTCATGGATGACATCATTCTGCATGTGCTGCCTAAAGAGTGGCTGCATAAAGACACCAAATACTTTATCAACCCAACCGGTCAATTTATCATTGGTGGGCCGGTGGGCGATTGTGGCTTGACCGGCAGAAAAATCATCGTAGACTCATACGGCGGTATGGCACGGCATGGTGGCGGCGCGTTCTCCGGTAAAGACCCCTCAAAAGTTGACCGTTCAGCCGCTTACATGGCACGCTATGTCGCCAAAAACATTGTTGCCGCTGAATTGGCGGAACGCTGTGAAATCCAAGTATCTTATGCCATTGGAGTTGCCGAACCGACCTCCATCAGCGTGGAAACCTTCGGCACTGGCAAACTGGGCGAAGACCGCTTGGTGCAAATCGTCAGGGATACCTTTGACCTGCGTCCGAAAGGTCTGATCGCCATGTTGGACTTACTGAAACCAATCTACCAGCCCACTGCTTCTTATGGTCATTTTGGCCGTACCGAAGACACGTTCAGCTGGGAAAAAACCGACAAAGTCGACGCTTTAAAAGCCGCAGCTGGCATTTAATCTCTTACAGGATCACATAAATGAACGAACAAGATTACAAAGTGGCGGATATGGCCCTTGCCGACTGGGGCCGTAAAGAAATCAACATTGCCGAAACAGAAATGCCCGGCTTGATGGCACTACGCGAAGAATTTGGTGCTGAGCAACCCCTAAAAGGCGCGCGTATAGCCGGTTGCTTGCACATGACCATCCAAACTGCCGTGCTGATCGAAACCTTGACAGCCTTGGGTGCCGAAGTGCGCTGGTCATCCTGCAATATTTTTTCCACACAAGACCATGCCGCCGCTGCCATTGCCGCTGCGGGTGTGCCGGTGTTTGCTTGGAAAGGTGAAACTGAGGCCGAAGCTGACTGGTGCATAGAGCAAACCATCATCGGCCCGAACGGCTGGCGTCCTAACATGATCTTGGATGACGGCGGCGACCTCACCAATATGATGCACGACAAATTCCCTGAACTGATGGGTGATGTAAAAGGTTTGTCAGAAGAAACCACTACTGGCGTATTGCGCTTGTACGGACGTGTTGCCCAAGGCACACTCAAAGTGCCTGCCTTCAATGTCAATGATTCTGTCACCAAATCCAAATTCGACAACCTGTATGGTTGTCGCGAATCCTTGGTTGATGGTATCAAACGCGCCACCGATGTGATGATTGCCGGTAAAATTGCCGTTGTCTGTGGATACGGTGATGTTGGCAAAGGTTGCGCCCAATCCCTGCGTGGACTAGGTGCAACTGTTTGGATCACTGAAATTGACCCGATCTGTGCCTTGCAAGCTTCAATGGAAGGTTTCCGCGTGGTCACCATGGAAGAAGCAGCCCCTCTTGCCAACATCTTCGTTACCGCGACTGGCAATTTCCATGTCATCCGCCACGAACACATGCTGGCTATGCGTAACCAAGCCATTGTCTGCAATATTGGTCATTTCGATTCAGAAATAGAAATATCCGCCTTACGCCAATACACTTGGGAAAACATCAAACCCCAAGTTGACCACATCATCTTCCCCGACGGCAAACGCCTGATCATCTTGGCAGAAGGCCGTTTGGTCAACTTGGGCTGTGCCACAGGTCACCCTAGTTTTGTTATGTCCAACTCATTTTGTAACCAAGTGTTGGCACAAATTGAGTTATGGCAACACGCCGACCAATATGGCAACCAAGTGTATATCCTGCCTAAAAAATTGGATGAAAAAGTGGCCCGTTCGCACCTGCAACAATTGGGTGTCAATTTGACTGTCCTGTCAGATCAACAGGCCGAGTATATTAATGTGCCGGTAGAAGGCCCTTATAAAGCCGATCATTACCGTTATTGATGGCTATTGTTTTTTGGTGTAGTAAATACAGCGGACTGTAATAATAGCACTATAAAACTTACGAGTCCGGTGAGATAAATACCTAAACTGAAATAGGTTGGTGTGGCGTGACCCGATATTCTGCAGCAAGATGTTGGGTTACGCTATGCTAACCCAACCTACGCCAATCTAAAATGCAAACACAAGAAAAACTATTCAGCTTTGAATTCTATCCGCCCAAAACAGAAGAAGGTGCGGCTAGTCTGCAAGCTGTACAAGCAGAGCTGGCCCAACAAACCCCGGACTTCTTTTCAGTGACCTTCGGGGCTGGCGGCTCCACCCGCGACAAAACATTTGACACCGTGGTCGCTATCCAAGCTAAAGGCATAGCCGCTGCGCCCCACCTGTCTTGTGTGGCTTCCACCAAGGCTAATATACGCGCAATCCTAAAAGACTACCAAGACAACGGCATCAGCAAAATAGTTGCCCTGCGTGGTGACGTGCCTTCCGGTATGATGTCCACCGGCGAATTCCGTTACGCCAACGAGCTGGTTGAATTTATCCGCCAAGAAACCGGCGGGCACTTCCAAATCCACGTTGCTGCTTACCCCGAAGTGCATCCGCAATCCCCTAGTGCCGCTGCCGACTTAAAAAACTTCCAACGCAAAGTCAATGCCGGGGCCAATGCTGCCATCACCCAATATTTCTACAACGTAGAAAGTTATTTCTACTTTGTTGATGCCTGCCAAAAACAAGGCATCAATTTGCCCATCGTACCGGGCATTATGCCCATCACCCAATACGCACAATTGTTCCGGTTCTCAGAAATGTGCGGTGCAGATATTCCGCGTTGGCTCAGAAAACGCTTGGAAGCATTCGGTGATGACCGGACATCTATCCAAGCCTTCGGCCTTGATGTGGTGACACGGCTCTGCCAACAACTACTGGATGGTGGCGCCCCCGGCCTGCATTTCTATACCATGAACCAATCCGCCCCCACCCTTGCTATCTTAAGAAACTTGCAAAAGTAGCTTAATCATACAAAGCTGGGTAGCTGTCCAACACAGTAGAAGAGTGCGGTTTCTATTCAGCCACTTTAGCCCATAGCGCAGCCATCGAAGTCTTGGCTGTGCACCCTTTGGCAGATTAACAGGCTACTACCATGCCCGCAAAAACAACCCACCCACTTGATAAGCTAACTTTTGACAACCGCTTTGTCCGCGAACTGCCGGGCGACCCTGAAACCGACAATTATCGGCGGCAAGTCTACGCGGCGTGTTATTCATATGTAACACCCACCCCCGTTAGCCAACCCCGTTTGGTGGCTTATAGCAGGGCGGCGGCGGCGTCACTTGGTTTGAGTGACGCGGATTGTCTATCGGAGGATTTTGTCCAGATTTTTGCCGGAAACCGTCTGGCAGAAGGGATGATGCCTTATGCCACCTGTTACGGTGGCCATCAGTTTGGTTATTGGGCAGGGCAGCTGGGTGACGGGCGGGCGATCAATCTGGGCGAGGTGGTCAATGGTCAAGGCCAGCGTTGGGCCTTGCAATTGAAGGGTGCGGGGCTGACCCCGTATTCACGTAGTGCCGACGGTCTGGCGGTGTTGCGTTCTTCGGTGCGCGAATTTTTATGCAGCGAAGCGATGTTCCATTTGGGCGTGCCGACCACCCGCGCTTTAAGCCTGGTGCTGACTGGCGAATCGGTCATCCGCGATATGTTTTACAATGGCAACCCGCAGGTCGAACAGGGTGCCATTGTTTGCCGCATGGCCCCGTCATTCACCCGTTTTGGCTCGTTCCAATTGCCCGCCTCACGTGATGACTTGGGGTTGTTAAAAGCACTGCTTGATTACACCATCCGCACCGATTTTGCCGACTGGCTAGACCCTTCAGTGGAATTATCCCCATCGGTCTATGCACAATGGTTTGCCGAAGTGTGCCGCCGCACCGCCACCCTGATTGTGCATTGGCAACGGGTGGGCTTTGTGCACGGGGTGATGAACACTGACAACATGTCCATATTGGGCTTGACCATTGACTATGGCCCCTACGGTTGGCTGGAAAATTACGACCCGGACTGGACACCCAACACCACCGATGCACGGGAGCGCCGTTACCGTTTCGGCAACCAGCCGCAAATTGCCTTTTGGAACTTGAGCCAGCTCGCCAATGCCTTATACCCCCTTATTAAACAAGCCGAACCGCTCAAACAAGCTTTGGATGGCTACAGCCAAGCCTTTACGGTAGGCTGGCAAACCATGATGGCGGACAAATTGGGCTTCGCGGCCTATCAGGCCGACACCGATGATGATTTGTTTGCCGACTTATCAAGCCTGTTGCAGAGCGTGGAAACCGATATGACCATTTTCTACCGCAAACTGGCGCTGATTGAAACCTATCGTCAATACCCTGATGACAATACCTTAACCGCCCCCCTGCAAGATGCCTTTTATGTGCCGGAGCAACTGACCGCTGAATACCAAAAACGCCTAGGCGACTGGCTGCAACGTTACCGCCGCCGCTTGCAAGCCGATGGTCTGCCGGAGCAACAAAGACGCCAGAAAATGAATGCCGTCAATCCAAAGTATGTGTTGCGGAACTACCTCGCCCAATTGGCTATCGACAAAGCGGAACAAGGTGATTTTTCGGGGGTTAATGAATTGTTGCAAGTGTTGCGCCACCCCTATGATGAACAACCGGACAAAGCCGCATTTGCCGCCAAACGCCCCGATTGGGCAAGATCACGGGCGGGTTGCTCTATGTTGTCTTGCAGCTCGTAAGTGATTAGGTAGCTCATGCCATCCATAGTCAGCTGGTATAAAATTACAAGCATAAGGACCAATTAGTTGGCACGGTATTGTATTATTTGAATTCATTAGAATAGCTGTTACTGATCTGGCATCCTTTGGGCAAATTTGGTGGAATCCAGCATGGCCCCTGTTTCATCTTCTACCATGTGCCTCGCGATGTCATGTGCTGTGCTGGCATCAACCCTTGCCGGATCAATGCGTCCGTCCTTTGAATGGGCATCAATTGTTACGCGTACTGTTTTCATAATGTTTGATCCATTTCACCCCCGACGTTGCTTGACATTTTTCTGGCGGGCTTTTTTCTTGGCTTCTTTCTCTTCCCGAATAATCACCAATTCCGCCAGCTCTTGCTCCATCATGGTTGGGGTTTCCAAGCTGATTCTGCCTAGCGCACCGGTGCGGAACTCATTGATCAAGATTTTAGCCACCCTATCCATATCCACTTGTCCGCCAGCCCGCAAACAGCCCCGCGCCTTGCCTATCATTTCCAGCAGATGTTGTTCCGTCGTCGGTTTTTCAGGCAAATCAAAGCGCGTTTGCAAACAATCGGTATAATGCTTCAAAAAATAGTCGGCGGCAAAAAAAGCAATGTCTTCGTGATTGATCGCGGTGTCTTTAATAGCCCCCGTGATTGCCAAGCGATAACCACTGTTTTTATTGTCCAAATTAGGCCACAACATGCCGGGCGTATCCAACAACACAATATCGTTGTCCAAGGCGATGCGCTGCTGCATTTTGGTGATGGCTGGTTCATTGCCGGTTTTGGCAATGGTGCGGCCCGCCAAAATGTTGATTAACGTGGATTTGCCGACATTGGGTATACCCATAATCAGGGTGTTAAGCAATTTGCCTTCACTACGGTCTGGCAGCATCTTGTGGCATAAATCGGGCAATTGCCTGATTTTTTCCGGTTGCTCATTAGTGACCGGTAAAGTCCTGATGCTTTGCTCCCGCTCCAGATAGCTTTGCCACACGGCGGTTTGTTCGGGGTCGGCAAGATCGCTTTTGTTGAGCACTTTTATGCACGGTTTGTCACCGCGTATGCTCGCCAACATAGGGTTTTGGCTGCTGAACGGAATACGGGCATCCAACACCTCAATAATTAAATCGACCTGCGGCAAAATAGCTTTAAGCTCTTTGCTGGCCTTGTGCATGTGACCGGGGTACCACTGAATAAGCATAATGGTTATAGTGTCTTAAAAGTTAAATGATGTGTCCAGAAGAATAACAGACAGGAAATAGGCCCTAGTATGCACGAGAATGAGCTAAGCAGTAGTTTTTACGCCTACTTGTCGCGGTTGAGATGGATTAAACGCTGGGGCTTAAAACGTAACGCCCATGATGAAAATGTCATGGAACACAGTTGGGAAGTGTCGGTGATTGCCCACACTTTGGCGTTGATTAAAAACCGTTATTACCAAGGTGATGTGGATGCCAATGCCGTGGCAGCCGCCGCTTTATACCATGATATCACCGAAGTGATCACCGGCGATTTGCCCACGCCGATCAAATACCATTCCGAAGCCATCCGCAATGCCTATAAACAAATTGAAGCACAAGCGGAAAGTGAATTGCTTAACCAGTTGCCGTCCGCATTACGCGAAGATTTTGCCGTTTTAATCCAGCATGACAAGCTGCCGGAAGAACATGCCCAACTGATAAAAGCCGCTGATAAAATATCCGCTTACTTGAAATGCCAAGCGGAGCTAAAAGCAGGCAATGCAGAATTTGTCACTGCAGCCGCACAATTGGCCTTGACCATTAGCGAATCGCAACAACCGGAAGTGCTGTTTTTTATGAAAACCTTTGCACCCAGTTGTGGCTTGACATTAGATGGTTTGATGAAGACATTTTAACGGTTTTACACCCCAAATGGGGTTAAATAACCGTTGTGCAGATAACACGGCAATGCCCGTGTAGCAGTGGATAGGCGTTAGCCGATGGAGAAAATATCCAGGGCTATCTGAACGCCCTGGATGTTTTCAATTGGGAAGACCTTAAGGGATGGGGTTAAACTTATTGCTCGCATGTCACATGGCCGCTATCTTGTTCTTTACGGTTCATGTTGACGTTACTGGCAATGGCTGCCGTGGCAAACAAGGTGGATGAAATGATAAATTCACCGGAAATAAAGCCAAACAAACCCATCAAAAAAACGATGGCGGTTAAAATGTCTCTGTAATAATTGTTCATTGATAAATCCTCTTAAAAAATTAAAGTTACTTCAAACTACGATGCAACTATACATAAGGATTTATTTGTTGACAATGCCCGCATTATTAGATTAATTGTTTCTTTAATTAAGCATAATGGGCGGATCATTTGTTAAATTTACTTGTCTAACTGATGTTATGCCGTTGTGGCATGGAAATTGGTGACAGTCATATCAAAGCTGATGCAATGCAGCTAGACGGGTTTTATGTCAGCTTGTCAACTTAGCTGCTCCAGTTTTGTCAACCATGCGTCAAAACCTGAACACATTCCCCGTATTTTTGCTAACCCTATGTGCTTAGCAATATTCGGGCCGTGGGTGGTCTTCCGGTAATCCGTATGTTTTTCTAGACGCTTTGATGGGGCGGTTTCGGTGGAATCGTTAATTTTTTCAGGATTCTGGTTAAATGCCGCTAAGATGCCGCTCGCCCATGCATTCAGATTATCGTCTTGCAGCTCTTTGGCTATAGCCTCAGGGAATGAGAACAACAAGCCGTCAAATTCATACATCTGTATGTAAGGTATCAGTTTTGCCCTTAATTTTGGTTCGATCGACTCACTGATCTTGGATTCCAAACTCGTTTTAGTTTCGCCTTGGGCCTTACCCTTAAAACCGTAAAAATCATAGAGGGTGCTGACGTAATCAAAACTTTTTAATAGCTGTTTTAGCTCATGTTTGACACGGTCAATGCTGACGTTGCCATTGATTGAAACTGCAAAGACACCTATTCCTTTTTCACTCAGATAAGTTAAAAGTAACTTTTCGACAAAACGCACTTCTGTTGTGCCTTCGACAGAAATGCCTAGCCTTACCCTTTTGTCCATTCGGGGCGGCCTCCAATCAGGTTTTTTGACCAAATATCACCCATGCCATAATCTTCAAGCCAATGCACAAGTTCTGTTCCATTGGGTCTTTTGAATGTCG
>CAJAWH010000131.1 GCA_903945605.1 uncultured Methylococcaceae bacterium
ACAGCGCCCAAAACCACCTAGGCCCCGCCCATGTGCAAATAGACCTGCAACGGCATACCCTTGTGTTGGCAGGCAAGCAGCTTGCAGTGCCACCCGCCGAACTGGCTTTTTACAGTTGGTTTGCCCGCCGTAAATTGCACAACCACGCCAGTTTGAAATGCCCTTGCGAAGGTGCGCCAGAAGTGGCCTATGCCGATGGGTATTTAAACGAATACCGGCAAATTGCCCAGACCGAAGCGGCAAAAGAGCGCACCGGCAATGCACTGGCCAATGGCATGGACAAAAAGTTTTTTGAACAACGCAAATCGCGCATAAACAATAGATTAAAAGCAGAACTGGGCTATCATGCCGAAGCCTACTTAATCCAGACCATTGCCAGCCGACCGAATGCCCGTTTTGAGTTGGGGTTGGCGTCTTTTCAGATTGAATATTTTTAGGAGAACAAAGGATGGAAAAAATCACCTACGACATCCAGTTTACTGTACCAGCGTTTTTAGGCGATGCCGAACAACAATCGGCTTGGCGTACACCGCCGTTTAAGGCTCTGATTCAACATTGGTGGCGGGTTGCGGTTGCACAAGAACACGGCTACGACTGGTGCAAAATCCGTGAAAGCGAAGGTAAACTGTTCGGTCATGCTTGGTTGGATAACGGCAGTTGGGCAATGCGTAGTCGGGTGCGGATAAAACTTGACCAACAAAAAGCTGGGGAATTGCTCAGTTGGCAGCAGTCTCCATCCAATCAAAGAATAACTCACCCAGAAGTAAAAGATAGAAATACCGGAAAGTTACGGCCTATGGCACCAGAAACCTACCTAGCTTATGGGCCTTTACATTTTAGGGACGGTTTAGCCCATAATACACCTGCAATCAAAGCCAATGAAAAAAACCAACTAACCCTTGTCTACCCAAAACAAGATCAGGCTACATTTTTACAAGTCATGCAGCTTGTCCATTGGTTTGGTGCATTAGGTGGGCGTTCCCGCAATGCTTGGGGTTCAGTTTGCCTACAAAGTGATGCAATCACTAAAAGCTATGATTTACAAAAAATTAAATCTATAACTCGTCCACTAGCTGATTGTCTACAACTCGATTGGCCACACGCCATAGGCTCTGATGAACACGGCTTACTGATATGGCAAACGCCTGAATGGGAAAATTGGCAATTAGTCATCAAGGATTTGGCGATAACAAAAATTAATTTCAGGACAGCCTTAGCTTTCCCAAACGCAAGACCGGGCGGGTTTGAAAACCGGCATTTACTGGCATACCCCGTAACCAATCACTCTATCAACTCATGGGGCAACACTGGACGGCTTGCCAACCAAATCCGCTTTAAAGTGGCCAAAACAGCAAATAACAAGTTTGTTGGCATTATTGTCCATCTGCCTTGTGGTTTGCCGAAGGAGATGGCTCAAACTTTACGCAACCCACCTCCTATAAACCAACAAATCGAAATCTGGCAAAAAATACATCACTCGCTGAAAAAACAAGCTGAACCTCACCTGACAAGGATAAGCCAATGAACAACAAACTCTGGCAAGCCAAACTCGCCGCGCGTGTCCACGATCCGGCAGAAAAAGCCTTGGTTTTAATGCGTGATCCGGCAGGGCATGAAGGCGGTACAACGCAGGCGTTACGCGATACCTTTTTTCCACAGGGCGCGGATGCAAAAACCAAAGCGTGGGTTAAAAAAGCCGACCATTGGGCATCGGCAGCTGACCGCCCCCAGTTTCCGCAAGATGCCAATAACCGCTATGCCAGTTGGGCACAAGTGCGCTTTGACCAAAACCCAGAAATAAAACATCCGTTAACTGGTAAATCTGCTGAAATTGGTAAATTTGACATTGATCCCCAACACATTAAAGCCTTTAGCACTGACAGTTTTGAAGCATTGATTGAACGTGACCCACAAGGCGAAATCGATTGGCAAAAAACCTTGTTGAGTTTCTGGCGTTTCGGCCCCGACATCAACCCAAAAGGCTTAGGGTATTTATGGCGTTTACTGCCTGCTGACACCCGCATACCCGACCATACCATTTGGGCGCATCTGGACTTGACCTCAGCTTTTTGCGGCGCATTTGCTGAAGACACTAACGAACAACCGGCATTGCTCAATATCAGTTTTGGCCCAGTGCAATCGTTTATCGCGGCGGGACGCTCAACCTCAGATTTATGGGCAGGTTCGCATTTGTTATCGCGCATTGCTTGGGAAGGCATGAAAGTCGTTTGTGAACGCTTGGGACCCGATGCCATTATATTTCCACAATTGCGCGGCGTACCCATAGTGGATTTATGGCTGCAAAATGAAATGGGCTTGCCAGCCATACAATTTGCAGAATGCGAATGGCGCGCCGCCAAAACAGACGGCAATCCATTGTTTGCCGCCACCTTGCCAAACAAATTTGTCGCTTTGGTGCCAGCCTGTTTAGCCAAGGAATTGGCGGAACAAATTACTGATAAGGTTCGTACATGGGTACAAACCGAAGCGTTGGCCATGCTGGATACTTGCTTGCAAGAAGCGCGCATTGCCAAAAACCCAGACTATTACTGTTACCAACAATTGCTAAGCCAATTGGAAGGTTTCCCAGAAGTGTATTGGGCAGCTGTGCCGTGGTTATGCAGCGAACAAAACGGCAAAGTAGATACTGACGAATTGAAAGCAGCCATGAAGCCATTTTATCCAGAAACCAATTTTGGTTTTCTGGATAGCGACCTGTGGAAACTGCTCAACCAATCCATCGACCCAGAACAAGACTGGCATTTTTACAAACCGAATCCCGGGGTTTTGTATCCTGCCATTTATGATTTGTTAGACCGTGTTGCTTCTGCTGCAAAATCCGCCCGGCCTTTTAAGCAAAATCCGCAACAAGGCTACCGTAACACCTTAAGCGGCGAGCACGAATGGCTAACCACCGATGTAAAACAGCTAGCACTGCCACCTGGGCAACGTCAGGAAACCCTATGGCAAAAACTAGCAGCAGTAAAACCCTCATGGGTAAAAAATGGCGAGCATTTAAGCGCTTTGGATATGCTGAAAAGGCTTTGGCCTACCCGATTTGTCAAAGAAATTAAAAATTCGGTAGATGGCTTAAGTGGATTATCGCGTTATGTGGTGTCCACGCACGATATGGCATTTTCAACCAATTTTGAACGCTGGCTTAAAAATGCTGATAACGAACCGTTACCTATAGAATTATTGGCGCAACTTGAAGGTTGGCAAGAACAATCGGCATTACCGAAAAAAGTGCTTAATATGGCCAGTTCCGTTTCAAACCGCAACAAAGAGCTGGCGAAAAAACTACCCTCTTTTTGGGAAGCTAATGCCCAAAATGAAAACCTAGACCCAAAAATAAAAACCACCCTAAATAATTTTTTCCAAGAAAACTACTACGCATTAATACTCATGGATGGTGACAACATGGGCGCGTGGCTTGCCGGCAGCGAAGACCACTACCGCCTTGCCTATCAGGACAGTTGGCATAGCAATATACGCAACGGCATAGAGCAACGTTACCAAGACAAATTAAAGCCTTATCTGGAAAGTAAACGCTATCCATCGCCAGCACGGCACATGGCCATATCCGACGCGCTTAATGGCTTTTCGCTGGACTTGGCGCGGTATGTTGTGGAAACCCTGTATAAAGGCAAATTACTGTACGCCGGTGGTGATGATGTCATGGCAATGGTGGCAGTGGATGATTTATTGCCCATGATGTTGCTGTTGCGCTTGGTATATAGCGGTACTTTTCCGGTCAGTGGCGAACCATTGACCGTATGGAAGGAATTATTGAAGCAAGAAAATGCCGAGCTAAAGTTAAAAAACGGTTATGTTTTAAAAGACCAAACGCTTTACCGCGTAATGGGTGACAAGGCGACTGCCTCTTGCGGGGCGGTGATTGCCCACCATACCGCACCGCTTGGACAGGTTTTAAAAAACCTGAGAAATGCGGAAAAACGCGCCAAAAATAGCGGACGCAATGCTTTTGCCATTGACATCCTTAAACGCTCCGGCGGTCCGGTTAAACTGACCTGCCCGTGGTTTAACGACCCCGATAAACCACAAAGCTTGCTGGACAGCCCTATGGGGCAATTGATACGGTTAAAGGATGCCTTGGCCACACCTGATTTGTCGCGCCGCGCGGCGTACATTGCCCAAGATTGGTTAAGGCAATTGCCACCCGCAAGCTTGTTTGCACAAGACTCAGAACTGTACCCATTACTGTTACAAAAATCGCTGGAATATCCCTTGTTCCGGCAAAACAAAGGCATATCCCGACATGATGACCTAGCAAAAAGTCTTGTTAAATTAGCTATGGATATTAATGACAAGAAAGAAAAAGAAAGTGCAATAAGTAGTAAACACCAACAAGTAACAGACTTTATAAGCCACTTTATCGGCGTTGCCGAATTTTTAGCCCGCGACAGCCGTTCAGGAGGCTTGTAATGACAGAATTCCATTTTTTACAACCCTTAGACGTGTTGTATTTACGGGGAAACCGTCTATTTGCCGATGCATCCACGCCCGGCGATGCCATTATGCCGCCTTGGCCGTCAATGGCTGCGGGGGCGTTGCGCTCGGAATTATTGGTAACACAGGGCGTAGACAGCGGCCAATTTGCCAACGGCGTCAAATTGCCAAACCAATTGGCACAATGCCTAGGCACACCCGCCAACCCTGGCACATTTCGGCTAAGCCATTTTTTACTGGCAAAGCTTGAAGCAGGCAAATTAAAGGAGTTTTACTGGCCACTACCCGCTGATGAAACTGTGATTGCAGACAAAAACGGCAACAAGGCCATCTACGCACTGAAACCGCAAGCCCTACATGCGTCAATACAAACCAGTGCGCCCTGCCGACAATTACCGCTGTTCCAAACTGACAAACAAGCTAAAGCAGAAGGTGGTTTATGGCTTAACACAGCGGGTTTTCAAAGCTGGTTAAACGGTGAAAAATTAATGCCAGAACATTTAGTTGAATCAAAAACTTTATGGAAAACCGATGCACGCTTAGGGATTGCCCTCGATACCGCCGGACGTACAACCATTGAAAGCCAGCTTTATACCGTTGATGCCATTGCACTGGACAAACATATCGGTTTTTTGACCGGCATAAGCGGAGCAGATGGACTGATGCCTGATACGGGACTACTGCGTTTAGGGGGTGACGGGCGCGGGGCGGAACACCTTAAAATTGACTGGACACCACCCCAACCCGATTGGGATGTGATAACAAAAACCAAGCGTTTCCGCGTTGCCTTGGCAACCCCCGGATTATTTGAGCAAGGCTGGCTCTTGCCCGGCATAAGCGGACATCTTGACGGGTTTATCTGGAAAACAAGCGAATTCTCTGCCCATTTAGTTACCGCCAGTGTTTCACGTGCGGACACCATCAGCGGCTGGGATTTGGCGGAAAACGGCCCCAAACCCGCTTTAAAAGCAGTCAGCACCGGCAGCGTGTACTGGTTTGACCGCTTCGAGGGCAACATACAAGCCCTTCGCAAGCTTGTCGAACAAGGTTTATCGTCACTTAGCGTGTATCCTGATAACAAACGGCACGCCGAAGGTTTTAACACTATTTTCATTGCGGCGTGGCCGCATTAATTTTTAGGAGCAACTATGTTTCAGGAAACCCGAATTGCCTTTTTATATTGTGTCAGCCCTGTACACATGGGCACCGGCACAACGGTTGGTGGCTTAATTGACAACCCTATCCAACGTGAGCGCCACACGGAACATCCCATGATGGCGGGTTCTGGCATAAAAGGTGCTATCCGTCATGACTATTGGGCGCAAGGCGAAGCTAACCGTGGCTTATTAAACCAACTGTTTGGCCCGGATCAAAGCGCGGCTGACCATGCCGGAGCGATTAGTTTTGGCGACGGGCAATTATTGGCATTCCCCGTGCGTTGTGCCAAAGCCGGCTATGTTTATGCCACTTCTCCTTTATTATTGGCACGGCTTAGAAGGGCTTTGGGGCTGGCGAAAGTTGAATCAGATTGGACAATCCCTAGTGCTGACAGTGGGGAATGTAGGATTGTAAATATTGATTTGATGACTAATAACAAACTGGCTTTAGAAGCATATGAACTTAAGCCACAAATAGACCCAACGTTAAAAACGATTGCAGAATGGCTTGCAAAGAATGCACTGCCCCAAACCGAACACTATGCCTATTTCCGCAAAAAAATCGAAGATGATTTAGTGCTACTGTCTGATGACGAACTGCATTACTTTGTCGTCAATTCCACGGTAGTTGAGCCGCATGTAAAAATTGATGATGTTAGCGGTACAGCCGAAGGTGGCGCGTTGTTTTATACCGAAAACCTGCCACCCGAAAGTTTGTTGTTTACGGTGTTAATGACCAGTCAGGAGCGTTACAAACGGGGCGAAAGCCCTGAAAATCGCATGGATGCAACACAAATTATCACAGCATTGGTCGATGGCAAAACCGATTGGCAACCATTACAAGGCCGCATGGTGCAATTTGGTGGTGATGCCACTACCGGACGCGGACAAATTGTCTGCTCAATAGTCGGAGGCAAATAATGGCTAACACAACCCCTAAACCCAGCCTAGACCAACAACGAGCCGCTTATGCTTGGAGCAAAGTGCAAGGTTGTAGCGACGAATACAGCAAACTTGCCAAAGGTGCACCGGCTCTCATTATGAATAATGGCCTAATGCAAACCTTGGCATATTATGAAGATAAAGACATACAGCATCGGCTTTTAAATCAACATATTATTGATTGGCTAGCATCATATTTCACTGATAAAGAGGTAAAGAATTTATCTTTCGCAACCATGATGGAAACTTTATTACAAGCAGATAGCCAAAAATACCGTAAAGCCACCGAAGAAACACTGGCCTTGCTGCGCTGGATTCGCCAATTTGCCGCTATCAACCAATAACGAGGGAATGCACATGACCATAGAAGCGTTACCTAAATACATGGATGAGCATCTTAAATCACAAGATATGCCACCCGGACATCGGTTCAGCTTGTATTTTAAAGTTTGGCAAAACGACTGGAAAAGAGATCAGGATAAGAAAGGCGCATTAAAAGAAGAAGTTACAACCTTATCAGGCCATAGCATAAAAATGACTGAGGCCCTAAGGCAACGGCAAAAAAACCTTGCCTTACAAAACAACGCTTCGGTTTATTTTCCGGCTGTTAGCACTGCACCCTTTATGACCGGCATGGGTAACGAACACCCCTTAGAAAATGGTTTTGCTTTTTTAAACCCCTACGGTTTACCGTACTTGCCGGGTTCTAGTGTTAAAGGCGTATTACGCACAGCAGCGGAAGAACTGGCTTTGGGCTTATACGGTGAAACTCAGGGCTGGGATATGCTAAGCGTTTGGTGGTTGTTCGGTTTTGACAGGGGTAGCACATTGTTATCCACAAAAGTCTACGATAAAGATGTGCTTGTTGAAGAAGCCAAACGTCGCAGGGATGCTTACCAAAACTGGGTAAATAATGGACAATACGACCAAGACAGTTTAGAGCGGTTCATTACAACCACCGTTGCAAAAAAAGAACTAGAAAAACATCTAAGCAATCCGCAACAATTTCTACTGACCATTGGTCAAAAAGACTTAAGCAATCGTGCGGCTTTATGTTTTTGGGATGTCTACCCGCAAAGCAAAAACTTAGCAAAGGGCATTTTAACCCCGCACCACAGCGGTTATTTCCAAGGTGACAATTCACCCCACGATTCGGAGCAACCCAACCCCGTTGTGTTTTTAACCGTGCCGCCAAAGAGTGACTTTGATTTTTACTGCACTGGCTCACCCGAAATTTTGCCCACTGCCTTGCAAGAAAACTGGCAAAGCTTATTGCAAGCGGCTTTTGGCTATGCCTTCGATTGGTTGGGCTTTGGTGCAAAAACAGCGGTCGGTTATGGGCAAATGAAGTTTGATAACGACAAACAACAATCATTTGCTAAAGACAAAATTGATCGCCAACTTAAAGCCATAAAAGATGCCGAAAAGCTAGAGACCGACAAAAAACTAGCCGAAATGCCGGCAATTGAGCGGGATATAAAACTTTTGCTTGAAGAAAACAAAGACCCTGGCAAAAAAGATTACCTACATTTATTGGAAGCCGTAAAAGCGGGGCGCTGGCAAGACGACGACAAACGAACAGTTTTAGAGCGTATACAAAAATTGATGGAAAACCATAAAGATTGGCGACCAATAAGCAACAAAAAAGACCCTGCTAAAGATAAGGAACACACGCGTACCGTTGAGGTTATGAAACTTATGGAGCAATAATTGCTGAACTTACCTCGTGTCATTACTTATAAAAAACCATCGTCACTCATGAACACCATAAACAGAATCACCATTGACACAACTATGCGGTGGCCACCCCTGTATCCGTAATATGCGCATTAGGGAAAAGATATACTCGATTTGCTGGCTTCAGGGGCAAGCATGGCAGAAATTCTGGAAGATTATCACTATCTTGAACCGGAATACGTTACCGCCTCGCTTGCCTATGACAAACGTTATATAAACAAAGGCTTGCACAATGAAAACCACCGCAAAAGTTATCAACAACAGTAGCAACACAAAATTAAAGCCTAACCCGCCAGAAACCGATTCCAACGGCTGGCCTATAGGCTTTATTGAAGAAACATTCGGTTCATTGCCCGATTTACCTGAACGGGAACCACAAGGCGACTATGAACAACGAGAGCCTTTAGAAACGTAAGGTAGTTTCGCGCCAGCAAACCACCACCCCAAACCCATGCATGTGGATAAAACCACCTTACAAAACATAAACCCCAATCCCAAAAACTTACCATGCCCCAAACCACCCTAATATGCACCGTCGGCGGCAGCCACGCCCCCCTTGTCACCGCCATCACCACCCTAAGGCCCGACCACGTCTACTTTATCTGCTCCGGCAACGACCCCGGCACCGGCAAGCCTGGCTCTGCTGTGCAAATCACCGGCAAAGGCAACTGCATAAAAGCCCAGCACAGCGATGACAAGCCCACCCTGCCCAACATCCCCAGCCAAACCGGACTGGCAGACCACCAATTTACCGTACTTGAAACCCTAGCGGATGATTTGGACGCTATCTATAATGTAAGCCAACAAGCCATAGCACAAGCCCTAAACAACTTCCCTGATTGCCGCATACTGGCAGACTACACCGGCGGCACCAAATCCATGAGCGCCGGATTAGTGGTGGCGGCCTTGGAACACAAAGCAGTGGAATTGCACCTGATAACCGGCAACCGCAGCGACCTGATAAAAGTAAAAGACGGCTACCAAAGCAGCCAGACCGCCAATATTGAAACCATGCGTTTTGAACGGCAAATAGAACCCTACCTAACAACTTGGCAACGCTACGCCTACAGCGAAGCCGAAGCGGGGCTAAACAAACTGCAACTGCCCCGCACCGCCGAACTAAGAGGCCGCCAGTTGCTGTTGCGCGACTTAAGCCGGGCATACGCCGCATGGGATAACTTTAACCATGAAGCGGCAAAAGCCATATTGCAAAACTACGCGCCCAAGTTAACCGATGCACAAAAAGAAGGCTTAGGTTATTTAAAACGTCTGACCGATGAAAACCCACAAAAACGCGAAGCCGCACAACTGTTTGATTTATATTTAAACGCCCTAAGACGCGCCGAACAAGGCCGCTACGATGATGCCGTCGCCCGCTGCTACCGTCTGCTAGAATGGAGCGCCCAATGGATTTTACAAGTGCAATGCGGCATTAAAACCGCCAATATCCCCGCCGAAGCAATTCCCGCCGGACTGGACATCACCCCCAACCGTGATGGCGTTTATCAGGCCGGATTATTTGCCGCGTGGCAACTGATAAAACTAAAAACCAACGGCGCGGCGGCGCAATTTATCAGCCAGCAAGAACAACCGCTGTTGCATTACCTGCAAATCCGCAACCTATCCATTTTGGCGCATGGTTTTGAGACTATAAAACAAAGCGATTGGCAGGCATTTCAGGCATGGCTGGCGCAATCATTTATACCCCTGCTATTGGCAGAAACCAAAAAACACGGCATTAACGGCTTACCCGCACAACTGCCTGACCATTACTGACGTTTGATATAAGACCATGCTGGCTGTAATCCGAAGCGCGTTGGCTGAGCGTAGTCGAAGCCAATTTAAAGCCCGCATTTTATTGTTAACCAACCCATGCCAAATGAACCATGAGCGATGAACTTTGGACACTACTTGACCGCTATGGCATATTGTTAGGCGACCTACTGATGACCGTTTCGTTGTTGGCGGCAGTTTACGGCATTATTAAACGCAACGCCCTACGCAGCTGGCTGGGCCGCAACCGCTTCCCCAGCATAGGCGGCAACCCCGAACACACTCACTGGCAAGGCATCGTGTTCACCGTCAGCCGTGCCGAAGTGCCGCTTTGGGTCATCCACCAAGTGCAACCCGACCGCATTGGCCTACTGATCACCCAAACCAGCCAAGAACAAAGCGCCATTATCCGCCAAGCAGCCGAACAACAAGGCATAACCGTGTACATTGAAATCCTCAACGACCCGGACGACCCCGCCGAAGCCAACCGCAAAACCAAGGAGCTGCTGCAAACCCTACGCCAAAACGGCATCAGTGAACTGGCCGTAGACATCACCGGCGGCAAAACCCCAATGAGCCTAGGCGCATTTATGGCCGCAGAAGAACTGGGCAGCGACAGCATTTATGTGACCAGCCACTACAAAGACGGCAAACCCGATATGAACACCGCCCACATCAAAGCCATTTCACAGGCCACAACATGAACATTGACACCCACGTTATATTAATATCCGCACAAGCCGTACCCAATATCACCCCCTTGCTGGACGAACAATTCAAGCCCAAAAACGTCATTATGCTGGTCAGCCCGGACATGCGCCAACGTGCCGACTGGCTAGATGCCGTCATTAAAATCAAAGGCATCAAAAGCCAACGTTGGGACATAAGCAACGCCTGGGATATTGAACATATCCGCGATAACATCATAGATTTGCTCAACCAGCACGAGGGCAAGCCCATGGCCCTAAACGCCACCGGCGGCACCAAGCCCATGAGCATTGCCGCTTATGACGTGTTCCGTGCGTTTGAACTGCCGATATTTTATGTACACCCCGACCACGACCGCGTTATCTGGATGCACCCGCCCGACCGCCCTAGCCACGACTTGGCAGACCGCATCAAACTGCCGGAATTTTTTAGCGCTTATGGCGCCACCTTAACCGAAACTGGCGACAAACTGGGCGTACCTGCCGCCGACCGCGAACTGACACAAACGCTGATTAGCGAAGTGCACCGCTGGGCGGCACCGCTCAGCATCCTGAATGCCTATGCGGCAGAGGCACAAAAAAACCTGACCGCCACCTTGCGCCCTAAGGATAAAGGCTACAGCGAACTGCACCACCTGATTGCCTTATTTGAACGCAATGGATTACTTGCTCTAAAAGGCGATACGTTACAGTTTGCCAATGAAGACAATCGCTTTTATGTCAATGGCGGCTGGCTCGAACAGCATGTGTACGGCTTATGCCTTAACCTGAAAAAAGCCCACGGCATCCAAGACATAG
The DNA here is from genome assembly GCA_903945605.1 of uncultured Methylococcaceae bacterium. GTDB lineage: Bacteria > Pseudomonadota > Gammaproteobacteria > Methylococcales > Methylomonadaceae > Methylovulum. The sequence continues at coordinate 11,585 of CAJAWH010000131.1, forward strand.
GCCGCAGCCTGCAAGTGGCAAGAAACCACCGCAACCCGCCGGTAAGAAACGAAATGGATGTGGTGTTTTTAAAAGACAACCGGTTATATATTATTGAATGTAAAACCCATTCTGATAAAAATCAAGTGGGCGGCAAAAATGCCGACGCCATTTATAAGCTTGACAGCCTAAAAGATTTATTGGGGGGGTTACAAGCCCGCGCAATGCTGGTAAGCTTTAACCGCCCTAACCAATACGACCTGCAACGGGCCAACGATTTGGGCATTGCCGTTTGCGCCCACCAAGACTTGGTGCAATTACCCCAAAAACTGGCCCAATGGATTGTATGAGCAACGCTAGCTTTTTTAACGGCAGAAATCCTGTCACCCCCCCCAGCAACACACTGAAGCAGAAAGGAGAAAATGATCATACTACCTAAATATCTGACCTTATTAAGAAGGGATTAAGACGCTTAAGCGTTCCTCTTTTTCGTATTGGTGGGCAACCTAAATATCTGACCTTATTAAGAAGGGATTAAGACTCCTGCCTCCACTTCACCCCACTAACTGGCATAAACCTAAATATCTGACCTTATTAAGAAGGGATTAAGACTATTGTGATTTGCTAAAAGTCTCGTCCAATTCTCACCTAAATATCTGACCTTATTAAGAAGGGATTAAGACTTAATGTCAGTTACTCCAAACTGACCTTTTTAAACCTAAATATCTGACCTTATTAAGAAGGGATTAAGACTCCATTGTTAATATTCTTTATTTTTTAATAAAAAACCTAAATATCTGACCTTATTAAGAAGGGATTAAGACAGGATGGGCTATTTCTAGCCCAATTTTGGCATGCACCTAAATATCTGACCTTATTAAGAAGGGATTAAGACACCTTTTTAAATTATAATCAACATCCTCCTAGACCTAAATATCTGACCTTATTAAGAAGGGATTAAGACGCCAGAAACCTGTCCATGTTCCTGAACTCACCGCCACCTAAATATCTGACCTTATTAAGAAGGGATTAAGACTTTAAAAAACTTAATCTCCCTCCTACAAATCCGGACCTAAATATCTGACCTTATTAAGAAGGGATTAAGACTCGTCATAATCTTGTCTTGCGTCGATCTCGTATTGACCTAATTATCTGACCTTATTAAGAAGGGATTAAGACTTTTGATAAATTTGTTGACGTTTAGCAAAACACTTACCTAAATATCTGACCTTATTAAGAAGGGATTAAGACCTATGATTATTGATGCATAAAAACGCGCTTTTAAACCTAAATATCTGACCTTATTAAGAAGGGATTAAGACATTGGGGCAGTGTTGCTATAAACAACAGGATGCCCAACCTAAATATCTGACCTTATTAAGAAGGGATTAAGACTTTCCTGGGCAAATTCGATAGGGTTATCGAATTCCACCTAAATATCTGACCTTATTAAGAAGGGATTAAGACTAAAGATGTTTGGTAGTCATATTCGGCCACCAGGACCTAAATATCTGACCTTATTAAGAAGGGATTAAGACTATATCCTCATTCTCTAGCCACATCCTCAGTGCGACCTAAATATCTGACCTTATTAAGAAGGGATTAAGACCAACGGTAATCTGTTAAAGCACCATCTACTTCCACACCTAAATATCTGACCTTACTAAGAAGGGATTAAGACAATGG
>CAJAWH010000132.1 GCA_903945605.1 uncultured Methylococcaceae bacterium
CAGCCAATACTTGCTAGAAAATTACCACGAACCGAACAGACAAGCCAATTTCCCTCTGGTAACTAAACAAATTGGCTGCCATTTTTTAAATAAGCACAGATGAATTTTATCGCGTTAGTTGAAATCACGGATTCAGGTTAATATCATTTTTTATTGCAGAACTAATGTTTTTGCATAAAGCCGATTGAGAAAGTCCACCACCGACAAACCTAGCTCATAAGCCATATTGACTGGCACAGCATTGCCAATTTGTTTGTATTGGGACGTTAACGGGCCCTGAAATTGCCATGCATCCGGAAAGGTTTGGATGCGGGCGTATTCCCGTACCGTAAAAGGCCGGGTGGCTTCGGGGTGGCAACGTTCAGTCTGTTTTTGTGCCGGTGCACATGTCAGGGTCAGGCAGGGTTCATCCCAGTGCATCCGCCGCGCCATTCCCGTCTTGCCGCCGCCCAGATAATAACTTTTCATCATATAGTCTTTTTGCACAGCTTCCGGCAGGTCACGCCAATAACCACCGGGCGGCACTTGCGCCATAATGGCCGCTTTTTTGCTGGGGTAGCTTTGCCCTTCAGAGAAAGGCACGTCGCAAGGAAACAAATTGCCCGCTTTCAATGCATCTTTGAGGGTATAGATTTTTTGGTACGGGCGAGGCCAGTGGAATTCAGCCAAGCCCAGTAAATCTTTACGGATGCCGACCAATAAAAGCCGTTCACGTTTTTGCGGTACACGGTAAAAAAGGGCTTTCATCACATGCGGTTCCAGCAAAGCATAGCCCAGCTCATCAATCACCGAGCGGATATTGGTCAAGGTTCTGCCTTGGTCATGGCTTTGTAAACCGCGCACATTCTCCGCCATAAATAGCTTAGGGTTGGTTTCTTTCACGGCACGGGCAAACTGATAAAATAGAGTGCCCCGTGCGTCATCGAAGCCCATTTTTTTGCCTGCATAGCTGAACGCTTGGCAAGGGAAGCCGCCGGTGATCACATCCACTTGGTTTTTAAAGGGCGTGAAGTCCAACAGGGCAATGTCGCCACAGATAACTTGCCAGTGCGGACGGTTAGTACTGAGCGTGGCGCAGGCATTTTTATCCACTTCATTTAATAAGAGGGTAGCCAGCCCCGCTTGCTCCAGCCCGATGGCAAGGCCGCCCGCCCCCGCGAACAGCTCGATGGTTTTATAGACGTAGTCGGGTTTGATGTCAGGCCGTGCGCTATCATTGAAAATAAAATCCAGTGTTTCAAATTGGCGCAGTTGCTCTTTGTTATAAAACCGATAGTTATTGATGGGATGCCTTAGGGAACGGAGCTTGCCGCTATTATCCCATCGGCGTAAAGTCTCTTTTGAAACACCCAGCATATCGGCAACTTGAGCGACAGAATACATAACTAACCTTAAACAAGCTTATACATGGTTATCATTATAAACAAACAAGACTGTTTTAGCCATTTGATTGCCCAATAATGGCTGACCGTATCGATTCAGCGACCCGTTCAAGAACGATGGCCGCCATTCGCAGTAAAAATACCCAGCCAGAAAAATGGGTACGGTCGGCACTGCACCGACAAGGCTTCCGTTTTAGGTTGCATAATAAGAAACTGCCAGGTTCACCCGATTTGGTGTTGAAAAAATATCACGCAGTCATTTTTATCAATGGCTGCTTTTGGCATCAGCATGAAGGTTGCGCCGCCGCGCACTTGCCTAAAACGCGCACTGATTTTTGGCAAAATAAATTTGCCCGTAATGTGGCGCGTGACCAAAAAGTGCTATACCAGCTTAA
>CAJAWH010000133.1 GCA_903945605.1 uncultured Methylococcaceae bacterium
GCGGTCAGGTTACAGACCACCAGCAACAACGCTGCGGCGAGCTGGCTGATGGGCTTGGGTCGGGTGCGGTTTTGCTTCATGGTTGGCCTCAAATATTTATTAAATACAGTGGGTTTGCCCTAACAGGCAGGGTTATTTAACTTATACGATCGGAAAATGTCAAGCATTGCTTGTCGGGTTACGCCCTCTAGGGTGCAAGCACTACGCTTTTATGCCCCCGAGGATAAACCCGACGACCTCCAAGGCTTACGGCAAGGCTAGTGCGTTTTCTTGGGATTCATACTTTCAGCCATGACTTTGCTGGTCCATGCCAAGGCAATGACCGAAAGCAGGAAAACGGCGTGGATAATGCATTGCCACATAGCCACATGGGTGGAAACCTTTTCTATGTCAATAAAGGTTTTCAGCAAATGGATGGAGGAAATGCCTATCAAGGCCATTGCCAGCTTGACCTTCATGATATTCGGGTTGGAATGGCTAAGCCATTCCGGGCAGTCGGGATGGTCGTCCACCCGCAACCGCGACACAAACATTTCATAGCCTGCAATGATAATCATAATCAGCAGGTTGGAGATCATCACGACGTCGATCAAGCCCAAGATCAGGATAACAGCATCGTTATCGGTCATATTGGGTGCCAAAAATATTTCAATCAGCTCCAAAAAAAACCGATAGACGTAGTAGCACTGGCCAATAATCAGGCCGACATAAAGGGGGGCTTGTAGCCATCGGCTAAAGAATATCAGGTTGGCCAACTGCTGCCTTGCTGCATTGCCCTGTTCTGCCAAATCAGGTTGGTTATTTTGCATATTGTTGGGTGTCATGATGTCATTTCCTTGTCATTCTATAATAGAGGAAAGCATAGCCGGTTCAAGGGTGTTCACTGTGCCGGGTTGGTGGAAGGTCGGACATTAGCGGCTGACCGCATTGCTTACAGACCTGTGTCGCTGGGCTATCCGTGCCTGCTTCTATAATCACCGCCGTCACGATAGCCATTGGCAAGGCAAAAACCCCTATGCCGAACACAAAGACCAAGCCCGAGAACAACCGCCCCAACGGGGTTTGCGGGATCATGTCGCCATAACCCACTGTGGTCAGGCTTTCGATAGCCCACCACAAGGTGGCCGGAATATCGGTAAATACGGTGGGCTGGGCTTGGTGTTCCAGCTGATAAACCACGGCGGATGAGGCGTAAAGGCAAATGACCATTAAGGTGATGGCGACAATAATCAGCTCTTTTCTTTGTTGTAGCCCGCCCATAATGCGCTGCAAACAGGCGGCAAAATTGTCCAGATGCAACACCCTTAACAGCCTGACAATACGCGCCATACGCAGGAAGCGCAGGTCAAACGATGTCCAAGCGGTAGCTATCACTAACAGGTCAAGGATCGCCAAAGGGCTCAGTGCGTAGCGCAATCGGCCTATCAGAGGGGCTGCATAGCGGTTTTGTTCTACGCAAACCCACAGCCTGGCCAGATATTCCACTACAAAAACGGACGTTGATAAGGTTTCAAAACCAACAAAAATTTTTTGATAGCCATGCCACAGCCACGGCACTGTCGCCAAGGCCACACACAACGCATTGCTAAAAATCAAAAAAGCCAAAAAATAATTGACATAACGCGCCACCTTATTTTGCGGGGATGGCTTATGTAAAATATTAAACAGTTTGGCTCTTAAATGGTTCATTTGGTTCATTTGGCTCATTTGGGCAACACCCTTAGTGGCTTGCCAGGGTCTCTGCCATTGCGGTGATCTGCCCCGCTTCATCAAAGCTTACCGTGACCACTTTGGCTGACCTGCTTTGCTGTAGCTGCTCTTGGCTAATCTGGAAGGCGGCGCATAATCCAGCCTCATCAACCAGCACGTGGTGGCTGGGCAATAGGGCCGGTTTCCACCATGAGGTGAATAGTGTCCATAAAAACCAGGCCAAGGCAATACTGGCAATAATTAAACCGTACATTTGCAGCAATTCCAGCAAAGTCTTGTAACCGCCAAACCAGCGGATTTCCGTTGACAGATGCTTGAACCCTAGCAACCAACCCGCCAAAGTGAGCAGTGGCAGTAAAAAATATAGCCACAACAGCCAACTGATGGCGGCAATGCAAAAGGCACTGATTTTTTGTCTGCGGCTTTGTAAGTGTGGCGCGATGATAATTTTATTAATCATTGCCCTTTTATCCCTCTGTCAACTGTTACCCAGACCGCCCGTTGCCCACGTTTTTTTCTGACCGCTTTAACAAAGCCGTTAACGGCAGTGCCAATGTTGATGAGCCAATACACCATGGGGTACCAGATCATCCAGTAATAATATTTTTGCCCGGCGCGTTGTTCGTAACGCGCATCAATGGCCAAACTGACTGCAAATTGGAACAGGCAGGTGATGCACAACAGCATACTGGTCCAGTGCGGGCTAAAATCATCCAATGTTTGCTGTGGGCTACCCAGCAGTAACTGGAAGGCCGCCGCCACAATCAGCAATACCACAATAAATGACCACAACAAGCTGATGCTACATTCCAAATACAGTGGCCACAAGCGCAATGCGTTACGTGTGAACAGGTGGCTAAAATAACGCCCTAAAACCTCTACGCCACCTTGCGCCCAGCGGCTGCGTTGCTTCCATAGGCCGCCCAAGGTTTCCGGCATCAGCACCCAGCACAGTGCGTTGGTTTCAAAATGGATGTTCCAACCCGCCAGTTGCAGTTTCCAGCTGATGTCAATATCCTCCGTGATCATGTCGGGGCTCCAATAGCCCACATCATGCAATGCAGAACGCCGGAACGCGCCAATCACCCCGGAAATGGTGAAAATACGCCCATAGGTGCGTTGCGCCCGCTTGATCATGCCGACAATGGCCGAAAACTCGCCCACTTGAATCCTACCCAGCAGGGTGGAGCGGTTGCGGATACGTGGATTGCCGGTCACCGCACCGACATGCGGGTGGCCAATAAAATGGCGCATCATCCAGGTCACCGCTTGGCTGTCGAGCAAGGCATCCCCGTCAATGCACACCAAAAACTCGCTGTTCGCCAACAAGGCGGCGGTTCGTAAAGCCATTGCCTTGCCTTGGTTGCTGGCAAGATTGACCACGCGCACTTTACCGTATTGCTGTGCCAACTCTTCTAAAATCGCCAGCGTGTTGTCTTTGCTGCCGTCATTGATGGCAATAATTTCATAATGCGGGTAATCCTGTTGCAACAGCTGTTCAATGGTCTCCCGTGCGTTTTCACCTTCATTGAAACAGGGGATCAAAATAGAAACGGGGGGATATTCTGATAGGGCTGGGGGTATGCCTGCAAAAATATTGTCCCGCCATTCCCAACGCAGAAAATATAGGATGCCGCCGATCATCCACACATAAGTCATTAACAGCGGATAATAAAAGACAAACCACGACAGCCATTCACCTAGAGTTTGCCAAGGGGCTTCCTCCAGCCATTCTTGCCAAATGAACCACTCGTCAATTAGCCACTGTACGAACGGGTAAAATTGCGACTGCAACATAGGCACCAATCAATTGTCCGTGACCACAACAGGGAAATGTTTCTGCAATGCTTTTAAATCGGGCTGGTTTTCAAACACATTGTCAGGGTAATAGCCAATATGTATCGCGCCCAGTTTTTTTAACAGCTCCAACTGGCCCACAAAGGTGGCGGTGGGGATTTTTTGTTGCTTGGCCCAATCCACCGCCTGCAATTCAAAAACCATTTTTTTCAGGCCGTCGGGGTAGCTTGCTGTTTTGGCAACCAAATCATGCAACCATTGCTCGGGGTTTTCGGCCTTTTCCATAAATGGCATGGCCTCAACCGCCACATAATCATAATGATCCAAAAACACCTTGAACGACTGGGCGAACCAGTCTTCACTATCAGGCTCCAGCAAGGGCAGTGCGTAAAAATTGCGGGCAGTTTTAATGGCGGGGCGGTAATAACGCACCTTATTCGCCAAACTATCGGTAAATTCCGCCAGTAGTGCCGTTTTATGCCGCGCCCATTGCATCCGCAAGGTGTCGGACTGGTGCAACTGTTCAAAATCACTGGGCAAGCCCCAAACCTGATGGCTGAAAGCCATCGCGATATCTGACACATCTTCATAATCCGACAAAATGCCGTCGTCATGGAACAGCAGGCCATCAAAACTGCAATACTTGGCCAAATCTTCATAGATTTCGCTGATATATTGCCGTGCCGCCGGATTAAACGGCGACAAACGGGTGTAGCTATGGCGCGACAACTGCGGTTTGCCGTCACGCCACTCCTTAACATACCATTTCAGCGGCACATCGGTTTTATAAGCCATAATGGGCAGCCAAGCATACACCCGCACCCGAGCGCGGGTTTTCAGTTGCCAAGCCACCCGGTTGAACAAATCCCTGCGTACCGGCAAATGCCGATTGGGGAAATACAATTGGTCGGCGTTGCCATCGCCATCGGGGTCAGAATAAGCCTGCAAAAAAACCGTGTTGGCACCGCTTTCTAAGGTGCGTTCAACCACCAAATCCAAATTGTGTTCGGTCTGCTCTTCGTCCGGGTCAAAAATGTAGTCCAAATCAATATGGGCCACCCGCAAAGCACGGGACAGACGTTGCTTGGTGATAATTTGGCTTAGCCGTTCCGCATCGGGGTTGTCGTCGATAATCAAGCGTTTCATCGCCGGTAAATCGGCGAGGGTGTTTTGCCCATCATGCAGCCCCATGGTGAGGCCCAACCCCGCCATGCTGGCGGCGTCTAGGGCAATGTCATTGTATTCACCATAAGGCCAGGCCATGACCCGTGGGCGTTTGCCCATGTTCTGAAAAATAAAGTCGGCACTTTTACCCACTTGGGCAAAAATCCGTTGCCGATAGGCATCATCCTTTTCATACTCGTCATATTCGCTATCATACAAGCGGCTAGTGACGGCACTTTGTTCATTACCTTGTGGGTTGGCCGTGACACCATGGTGCAAGTCGTAAGTATGTGAGGCTATTTCCACAAGACCGGATGCCGCCACTTCGCGCACTTGATCCCAAGTCATTAATGGTGTTGTCGGCTTGTCTTTCACTTGCCCGCCCTCCATCCACGAGCCGACCAAGGCTAGCGTCGCCGGATAGTGGTATTTTTTTAACAGCGGGAAAACGCGTGTGTAAAAGCTTTGGTAGCCATCATCGAAAGTCAGCATAATGGCGTTATCCGGCAAGTTCTTTGCCCCTGCGGCGGCATCCACCAGGTCTTGAACGCTAATCAGCTGATAATGATTTTTCTTTAGCCAAGCCAGATGGGCCTCAAAATTGTGTTGTGACAAGGCTTGATGGTCGGGTGGGTCGAGTGCATCCAAGTTGACTTTATCATCAACAATATCATGATAATTGAGGATTAAAAAACGCTGGCCCGGAAGCTCTTTGGCCAACAATGCCGGGCAATGGAGCAGCAGGAAAAATAACGCCAGAAACCTTGTGTTAAGCATGGTAAAAAATGATGAGGGAAACCTAGGCATATTGTAACAACAATTGCCGGTGACCATGGTGCGAGTCTGTTTGACCAGCAATTCCTATTATGAAGAAAATGCCCTAAAGTGATGCCCGCACACCGACCAAGTGATTGCTTGGCAGCATGTCATAGGCTGTTATTTTGTGACAAATGACAGATTAAACCCACTACCCCTTTTTCCACTGACAACTTCCAAACCATGCCGGATATTATCCAATTCAATCAAGTGACGGTTATTGCCGGGCAAAACAAAACCCTTTTGTCCGACATAACGTTCACTCTCCAAACGGGGGCAAAACTGGCCTTATGCGGCAAATCAGGGGCGGGCAAAAGCACGGTGTTAAAAACCTTGCTGGGCTTGCATCCCCTCGCCAGCGGCTCTGTCCATTTTAATGGTCGCCCATTAAATGCCAGCACAATAGCTGCCATCCGCAGCCAAGCCGCGTATATCGGCCAGGAACCGGTGTTGGCGGCGGACACGGTGCACGAAGCCCTGTTGTTGCCGTTTCAGTTCAAAGCCCGGCGCAGCCATAAACCGACCGAAGCGCAAATTGATGCGGTGCTGGCACGCTTGTATCTGCCCCAAGCCATTTTAGGGCAAGCCTGTGGCCAAATTTCCGGTGGTGAAAAACAGCGGATTGCCTTGGCGCGTGGCCTGTTGTTAGGCAACACACTATTTTTGCTGGATGAAGTGACCAGCGCCCTCGATCCGGAAAGCAAACAAGCTGTGCTTAAGGTGTTTGCCGACCCCAGCCTAACGGTGTTGTCAGTGACCCATGATGCCGATTGGTTGGCCCAATGCAGTCGGGTTTTGGAGTTTGAAGCGGGCCGCATCATTATGGACACCCGTAAGGACAGCCACCATGACCACACTTGATATTGCCTGGCCGCAAATGGCGGTGCTGTATGGCCTTTGCCTGTTGCCTTGGTTGCTGCTTGGGTTGGCGGGATTGCGCCTCAACAAAACCATTGCCATCAGCATCGTGCGTATGAGTGTGCAATTGGGGCTGGTTGGGGTTTACCTGAAAACGCTGTTCAACCTTAATGATCCGTGGCTGAATGGCTTATGGATTTTGCTGATGCTGGTGGTTGCCGATGTTAGCATCCTGCAACGGGCCGGGCTCAAAATACGCTATTTTATGCTGTGTACTTTTACAGCCATTGCCTTCAGCACGGTATTTGCAACTGGCTATTTGGTGGTGTTGGTCATCCGCCCCGCCAGTTATTTCGATGCCCATTATATCGTCCCCTTGGCGGGCATGATGCTGGGCAACAGCTTACAAGGCAATGTGATTGCTTTGGAGCGGTTTTATGCCAGCTTGCGTAAAAATGACAGCGAATACCTTACCTTTTTGCTGTTAGGGGCAACCCACTGGGAAGCGGTGCGGCCTTATTTCCGCATGGCCATCACCGCCGCCATTAGCCCCACTCTGGCAGGTATGGCGACTATGGGGCTGGTGTCTTTGCCGGGCATGATGACCGGACAAATTTTAGGCGGCAGTGAGCCGTGGTTGGCGGTGAAGTATCAAATTGCCATCATGATCTGTCTTTTTGCCAGCACCACGCTGGCTTGTATCATCAATTTAAAGCTCAGTTTAAAAATCGCTTTCAATAGCTATGATGTGTTAAAAGAAGAGGTGATGAAAACGCCCTGATCTTTTGGGCAATGCCCATGCCGCCCAAATCAACAGCCCGCATCGTGACTAAAGCGCACCCGCTCCTCCGCCGAACGGCCTAGGGCTTTGGCAAACCACGGTGGCGGGGCGGCAAACACGCTTTGGAATTCTTTTAGCTGGTCAACCGCTTCCACCACGTCCGGCACTTTAATCGGGTATATGTCGGCACGGATGACTTTTGCCGCTGCCGGGCCGCCGATGGATTGCACGAACAGCACATGACAGTCTTTTATCAGATTGGCACGGAACAGGTTGCGGTCTTCCGCTTCGTCAGCTTCAAGGGTGGAGCGGATGTCAATCAAGCGATAATCGGTTGCCGATAATTGGTAAACCAGAAAACGGATGCATGAGCCAAAATGGCCATTGACCAACGCACCGCTGTTGGAACCAATGGCGACACGTATCGATTCCGGCAGGTCACTGTCTTTGTACGGCTGTATTTCCGGCAAATCTTCGTCTTCGGCTTCATCGCCCCACAGATAGCGCACTGCCAGTTTGATATTGGCAAGGCCAATACCGATGTCTTCGCCGTCTTCTTCGCCATCCAAACTACCCAAGCCGGTTTTTAAATTGGTGACGGTGATGGATTTAAGTTTTTCATCATCCAATGGCGAGCCGACCCGCTCGTGTAAGATGCCCAATAACTTGGGGATGTCCACGCCCGGCAACATGCGGCTGGCGAGGGCGATACGTAAGGCAAGTTCGCGGGGTAATGCGTCCATATTAACTCCTGGTTGTGCCGGTTTAAGCGGCGTGTTCATTTGCGGCAAAGCGGGGGGCTACGTTTGTCAAATTGCTTGCGTCTGCCTAACCCTTCATGCGCCCTGATACTGTTCTTTCCAACTGGCGTAACCGCCTGCCAAGCTGTACACTTCTTGAAAACCAAAATCGCTAAAAAATTCTGCCAAGTGTTCGCTGGCATGTCCGTAATAGCAATAAATCAACAGGCTGCGACTTTTGTCGCCGCGCTTGACCAGTGATTCTTTAAGTCCTTCGTGAACATGCAAGGCCTCTTCAACATGCCCTGCCTTATAGTCTTTCAGGTCACGGCAATCCAAAATCAACGGATTATTGGTTTTTATCAAGCTTTCTGAATCGGCAACAGTGATGGTTTTAAATTTCATAGTCCTATTAATGACATGGCTATGTCATTCCTCAATGGCTAGTTTGCACATGTATCAAATCTGTTAGGTATCTGTCAGCCCGCCAGTTCCATACCCCGGAACACCGAACAACGCTTGAACACTTCGAGGGTCGGCAAGGCATTTTTATGTTGGCAATATTTGGCGACCAACTTGGACAAGCCTTTAATGTCCCGTCCGGTGGCTTCGGGGAAAACCTCCACCAATTGACCAATTAATCCTGCATCAATATCCAGTCCGAATTGCCTGATCATGACTTGCCAAATCTTGCCCCGCGCGCCGCTGTCCGGTGGGTAATATTTGATTAAGGCGATGCAACGGGAAACAATGGCTTCGTCTATGTCATCAACACGGTTGGTGGTTAAAAACAGCAAACCGTTGAAATATTCCAATACCCGCAAAAACACCCCGACCACTGCGTTCATGGTGATGTTGTTGTCGCGGCGTTTAATGTATACATCGGCTTCATCAATCAGCATCACCGCCCCCCAGCGTTGGGCGCGGGTCAGCACTTCTTTGAGGATTTTTTCCATTTCCGCCACATTCAGGCCCAATTGCCCGGAATGGACGCGGTACAAAGGCCGCCGGATGATTTCCGAATACACTTCAGCGGTCAATGTCTTGCCGACTCCGGCAGGGCCCGCGCACAACACTGTGGTGCCGCCGGACTTACCGGCAACAATATCATCCATCAGCACATCCATTTCGGCGGTCAGAATGTCTATCAAATCTATCTGTTCTGCACGCAAAATCAGTTTCTGCTTAAGTTCCGGCTGGTATTGGTAGGGCTGGATATCATTGACATGCACCCATAAATGATGGTGCAGTTCCAGATGGAACATCAATAAATAGCCGTGTACGGGCAGTTCGGTAAATAAGCCTTTCGGGATTTCTGCTTGGGAGGCTTCCGCTTCCAGTTCAATTTTGCTGTCGTAGCGGGTGCTTTTGGCGGCCTTGCGTAAATATTTGGCAAGGATGTCGCCGGTGGTGTCCACGCTAAATGCCCGCTCGCCCAAGATACTTTCATCACACACCAGACGGGCATTGCCGCCGTCGGAGGACAGCACCACCAAGTCTTTTTTGACCCAATCGGTATTGCGGTGCGTGGCGCTCGGGTCTTCTGCAAAAAAACCGGTGCCTTTGCCCAAAAATTGGGCGCCCGATTGACCGCACCAGTCAAAATAACGGCCGGTGGCATCATCATAGGTGGCCATCAGTTCCGGTGTTTCTTTCAGATAGCCTTTGTCCAAAAAGATTTCCGTGACTGTCTTATTGACGATGTCACGGGCCCGGACCGTCAAGGTATTAATGGCAATCTTGCCTTTGGCACTGGCTTTCAGTTCCAGCGTGACGCGCCCCGTTTCTTCATCGCCCGCCGCCGTATAATCAAGGCGGGTGACCAAATAGGCTATCGGCTTGCCAGTGGCATTGGCTTGGAATAGCCAGCCGCGCAACCCGTTATTGACCAGATAACGGGCTATGGCAGGTAGCAGCATCTCCAAATCGTCTTCTTCAAAGCGCACCGTGTCATCGTGCATTGCCTGTTGCAGCGTGGACAATTGCGCGGCTTGGCCTTGTAGCCCACCGTCTTTTTGATACAGCCATTGCAAATAATTGACTTCGCTGGTGGACAGATAGCGAAAGGGCACATCAGCCTTATTGCCAAAGCGCAACTGGTCTTGCAATTTTGCCAGCCGTGGGAATGCCTTGACCAAGGCTTCCACATGCTGGCGTTCTATTTGTAGCTTCATGGCGATCCCTTTGTCATGACCAAAACCGATTATCAGGGCGCAATAAAGCCGGTTGTTTAGCTAGGCGACACGGCCTAAATCGCGCCAACCGATGCTTCTTTAACCACTACAATAGTATTGGCTTCTGCTTGCTCATAAGAGACCAATTCGCCTTTGGCTTTGTAAGACTTGGCGGCGGCATAAGCAATACTGACCTTATCTTCAGCGGATTGGTTTTTCAGCTCATGTTTTTCAATGTACAGTTCTTCCAAAAACTCATTCCAGACCAAGCCATCTTTGAAGGGCAATAATTTGTATACCACCCCCGCCAATTCGACCTGCATAGCTTTAGCTATATTTTCAATATAAAGCAATGCAATGCAGCCTTCTGCCAAATCAGCACCGTATTTTTCGACAAACATCGGCAATAATTCCAGTTTGGGCAGCAAACCATTGAGAAAAACTATTTTGTCATTTTCAATAATGAAGGCGGAATGCACCAACAACGCTTCGGGTGGTTTGCGGTCATTCGGGTTGGATGAGCTTTCGCATTTTTCACCTTCTTTTAGCACCAAATCACCACGATAGGCATATACGCCTTTAGTGCTGGTTTCGCCATTGACGAGGGTGACGGTCAATAAGCCTTTGGCTTGGTAATCTGCTAATAGCATTAGGGTTCTCCATGGGTTCGGTAAAAAATTTTTAGGTTCAAAAATAGGCTACGGCTTGCTGTACCGATACTTAGGCATAAGTGGGCTTAAACGCCTGTTCAGGGTTGACCACAGGACCATCGCCTTCCCAATAAGGCGACAACTTACGCAGGGTTGCCACAACCCCCGGCATCACTTTCAACACCTCGTCGACCTCGTGCATTGAGTTATAACGCGAAAATGAGAAGCGGATGGTGCCATGTGCGGCGGTATACGGTATGTCCATTGCCCGCATGACGTGCGAAGGCTCCAGCGAACCGGAGGTGCAGGCCGACCCACTGGATGCTGCAATGCCGGCCTTGTTGAGCAGCATTAAAATGGCTTCGCCTTCGATGTATTCAAAGGCAATATCGGTGGTGTTCGGCAAACGGTTGTACAGATCGCCAGTGACGAAACAATGCGGGATTTGCTCGATGATGCCACGCTCCAAACGGTCGCGCATGGCTTTGACTTGGGTGTTCTCGTATTCGATATGCGCCAGTGCCAATTCACAGGCCTTGCCCAAGCCGACGATGGAAGCGGTGTTTTCGGTGCCGGCACGCCGACCCCGTTCTTGATGCCCGCCGCGCAGCAATGGGCGGTAACGGGTGCCACGGCGCAGGTACAATACGCCGATACCTTTGGGGGCATGTAGCTTGTGACCGGACAAAGACAACATGTCAATTTTGGTGTCCTGCAACATCATCGGTATTTTACCGACCGCCTGCACAGCATCGGTATGGAACATCACCCCTGCATCATGTGCCAGTTGCGCCAGTTCTTGCACCGGAAAAATCGTGCCCGTTTCGTTATTGGCCCACATCACGGACACTATCGCCACTTGATCGGACAGCAGTTTTTTGTATGATTCCACATTCAAACGCCCAGCTTTGTCCACCGGCATCCGGTGGATAGTGTAGCCGTCTTTCTCCAAGGCATCGCAAAGGCTGAGGATTGCCGGATGCTCCACGGTGGTGGTGATGATTTCTTTTTTGTTGGGCTGGGCTTTAATGGCGGACAGGATTGCGGTGGAATTGGATTCGGTGCCGCAAGAGGTAAAGATAATTTCAGAATCATGTTCCGCGCCAATCAGTTCCTGCACTTGCTGGCGGGCGCGTTTAATCCCTCTCGCCACACCGTCGGCGAATTTGTGGATGGAAGACGGGTTGCCGTATTGTTCAAGAAAATACGGGATCATCACATCAACCACGGCGTGATCGACCTTGGTGGTGGCGTTATTGTCCAGATAGATGTCGCTCATCATGCCACCTCAATATTGACCAGCTTTTTCATTTCCGATGCCGGGACGACTTTAATAAACTCGCCCATCACCTCCATCAGCCGTTGTTGTATGCCTGCAATGGTCATAGCCGCCATTTGGCAACCGTTACAGGCCCCTGTCATATTGACGTAAGCAGTATTGCCCATCACCTCGACCAATTCAACATCACCACCATCCGCCATCAGTGCAGGCCGTAACGATTCCAGCACCTCTTCAATTTTTTTGATGCGTTGCAAGTTGGTCAATGGGCCTTTCACTTCGGCAACAGCAGGTTTTTTGGTGACTGCCGGGGCTTCGGGGTCGAATTTTTCGCCTTTTTCCGCCAGCACTTTTTCCAAAATGGCCTCAATGTCTTCATGACAAGACGCACAACCGCCGCCCGCTTTAGTGAAATTAGTGACATCTTCCACGGTGCGTAGCTTGTTGGCCCAAACCATCTCTTCAATCATCACGGCATCAATGGCAAAGCATTTGCATATCAACGCGCCTTCTTCATGGTCGTCCGCCCATTCTTCACCGCGATAATTGGCAATGGCGGCTTGCAAGGCTTCGCGCCCCATCACTGAGCAATGCATTTTTTCTGGCGGCAACCCTTCCAGTTGGTCGGCAATGTCTTGGTTAGTGACTTTTAGGGCATCGTCAATAGTCATACCTTTGATGATTTCTGTCAGTACTGACGATGAGGCAATCGCTGAGCCGCAACCAAAAGTTTGAAAGCCTGCATCCAGTATCACTTCGCTGTCATCATCGACTTTTAAGGTCAGGCGTAATGCGTCACCGCAACTGATAGAACCGACTTCACCAATGGCATTTGCATCAGGCACCGCACCAGCGTTTTTCGGGTTAAAAAAATGTTCTTTTACTTTGTCTGAATAATCCCACATGGTGGTGTCCTCGGAATTGGCTTAATGGGCTGGTTGGGTTAGGCAAGTGCGGTAACCCACTAGGGTGGTCAATGTTCGGCTATGCAGTTTGTTGCACGGTTGCTGGCCCATCGTTATCAGGAACAGGTTTTAGTGCCCGTGCCGCTTGGGTTAGGGTTAAATGATGAGCCGCAAGCGCAGCTTTTTGCCGCATTGGGGTTGCTGAACTTAAAACCTGACCCGTCTATGCTGTCGAGAAAATCAATCGACATGCCATCCAACATCGGCAGACTGACCGGATCGACAAATACTTTCACTGCACCGCAATCAATCACCGTATCATCAGCGGTATTTAACGCTTCCAGCTTCAGGCCGTATTGGTAGCCGGAACAACCACCATCGGTCACTTCAATCCGCAGCCCTGCTGAGGGCGTTTCTGAGCTGGCAATAAAGCGCCCAACTGCGCTAATGGCTTTTTCTGTCAAGGTAATCATGGAAGGCTCCTAAATATGGCATTGTTCTTGTAACCTGATAATGCAACCTGTGTGCCAGCACATAATTATTTATTTAAGATACTGAATTAAATTAATTTATTTTGTATTTATATTGTGTCGGGAAGCTCACAAAGCAACAATCATTCAGGGTTTGTCAGGTTTCCTACAAAACCCAATAGCCAGGAGATGAAGATGAGAGTGGAAGATTTGGATATAGGCGACACAGTTTACGCGGCAACCACCATTACTGATGATGGTTCCATACCGGGCGGCGTGGTAGGCGAAATATTGGCGGAAGCGGGTACCCGTGGGGTTATCACCCTGATAGGCCACATTGAAGAACAGCCCGAACGCAGCGTTTATCTGGTCCGGTTTGAAGATAAGGATTTAAATCTGGGCAATCCTATAGGGTGCTGGGTGGAAGATTTGATGGTTGAACCCAAGCTAGTTGTTGGGATAGGGTAGTGAAGTGGAACTGGGTATATATGAAAATGTTTAACTCATTTATTAATATCAATTAGTTGCGGTTTAGTCATCGGCGCCGATATTAAAAAAGCTCAGCCGCTTTTGCCAGATTTTGTCCACGGGCCGCATAGGTAGCATAAATAACACAGAAACTTTTAGGCCGCCAAATTGCGACACACCCAACACCAAATCCGCGCCATGGATTGAGGCAATCCGTTCAACAATAGAAAAGCCCAGGCCAGTGCCTTGTGCTTTGTTGGCGGTTTCCACGCAACGATGAAAGCGTTTTAAAGAGTTTTCGTACTGGTCGGGCGCAATACCGGGGCCAGAATCTTCCACGCTCAGTTGCAAATGGTTGGCTTTGCTGCCGATGCTAATCAGGATATTGCCTCTTGCAGGGGTGTATTTAATGGCATTATCAACAATATTCCTGATTAAAATGGCAATCAGCGGCGCGTTGATGACTACCGGCTTTACCCCCTCCTCTTCGGCAAATTCCATATTGATGCGTTTTTTGTGTGCTTCGGGCTCCAGTTCGGCAATCACTTTGACCACCTCAGGCCCCAAGGCAGTACTTTCTTTGGCCAAGTATTCGGTGCTGGATTCAATCCTTGAAAAAATCAGCAGTTGTTGCACCAGATAAGTCATGCGGTTGACGGCCTGCTCAATACGCTTTAACGCCTGTTTGCGGGTATCGTTGTCATGGGTGCGCAGAGCCACTTGCGCTTGGGTCAGCAAGCCCGCCAGCGGTGTCCGCAATTCATGGGCAGCATCGGCGGTAAAACGGCGTTCATGTTCAAAAGCTTCTTCAAGCTGTATGAACAGATTGTTGATTTCATTCACCATCGGCACGATTTCATTGGGCAATTTACGCAGTGAAAGCGGCTTCAGATAACTGGCTTCGCGTCTGGCTAAAGATTTTTCCAGCCGGTTCAACGGTTTTAAAGAAACCCCAACAATCACCCAAATGACAATACCTAAAATAGGCAAACCCACCAAAAATTGGAACACCAACTGCAAAGAAATTTCATCAGTCAGTTCAGCGCGTATTTCTTGCTTTTGACCGACATGGACAATAATGTCACCCGTGGAGTTGGCAATACTGAACACGTGCCAAAAATGGCCGTCAATGGTGGTTTTGCTGAAGCCGTTGTCGGCTTCCGAAAAAGCAAACTTAGGCGCACTCTCCGATCGCAGCAACAAGCCATCTTTTTTCGACCATAATTGGAAGGCAATCTTACGTTCGTATTTATGCCCTAAAGAATTGGCCCTCAGCAAATCATCAAACACTTGCCATAGGCGATTATTGGCGTTGACCTGATCGAAGCCCAGCACGGAGAAATTGGGTGATTTTTTGGCCGGCTGCAATAAAATGTCGCCGTTGGGCCAAAGCTGGGGTTCGCTGCTGATTTTAAATTTGTGCCTTAAGCCATAAATATGCAGGTTTTTGTCGGCTTGCTCCAAATTCCAGTGCGTGGTGAAAGCCCCTTCCCGTAGCAGGCTTTCCACAAACGACAACAGAACCTTGGCGGATTGCGCCAGTTCCGCATCAAATAAGTTGGCGACCTCGTCGCGTATGCCTTTGTAACTGACGTAAGCGGAAATGCCCCAGATCACCATTGAGGCGGAAAGCAGGCTAACCAGTAACAGTTGTCTAAGCGAATAGTTCATGCTTCATCTTCATTGTCGACCACATAGCCCACTCCGCGTACGGTTCTGATCAATCCGGCATCAAGCTTTTTGCGGAGATGATGGATGTGCACCTCAACCGTGTTGCTTTCAATATCAGAATTCCATGAGTACAAAGCCTCTTCCAGACGCGCCCGCGAAACCACCTTGCCAATATTGCTCATCAAGAAACTGAGGATTTCAAACTCTTTTTGGGACAAGTCAACTTTTTCGCCCTGCCAGGTGACTTGATGTGCGGCAGGGTCCAGGACAATGCCACGGTGTTCGATAGTGGGTGCGCTGCGGCCTTCATTACGCCGTGCCAAGGCCCGTAGCCTGGCACACACCTCGTCCAACTCAAACGGCTTAATGACAAAATCATCCGCACCGCTATCCAGTCCCATGACCCGGTCGGGAATGGTGTCACGCGCAGTCAGCACCATCACCGGGGTTTCATTTTTGCGGCTTCTTAAGGCTTTTAACAGGCTGATGCCATTCATGTCCGGCAGGTTCCAGTCCAGCACGATCAAATCATAACTGTTGACCTTTAACGCCTCGTCAGCCATGCGGCCGTTGGTCAGCCAATCCACCGCATAGCCTTCCATGGTCAGCCCCGCCACCAAGCCGTCACCAAGAATTTCATCATCCTCCACCAATAACAGGCGCATCAGAACGCCCTGCCATTACTGCAAAAAAGCATCATTAACTGCGGCGGGCCAGCCATATCACCACTGCGATTCGCCAGTTTCAGGATCATACATTTCGTGGGCTATTGTGTGGCGGTTGGCAATCAGCTCCTCAATGCTTGGGGAATTGCCCATGGCACGGACAAGGGCCAATTTCATTGCTTCATAGTTGGTGCGGTACAAGTCTTTACGGTCAACATCTGGGTTAGCCGCGCAATCCGGTGCAATCCACACCATGACAATCAGACATAAATCATTGGCCAAATCGGCGGGTATCACGCCCTCAATCACGCTATCCAGCACCGCATCGGCAATGGCCGATTGCACTGGGCCGCCCAGCAAATTGACATAAGCCGTCGATTTAATGGTCACTTTCGGTACCATCAGGGTTGCCGGACGCACTTGTTGGTTGCAGGCACGCATGGCAAACATACGGGTGTGGCCTTCAGTCTGCCCCATCAGGTTGGCAAAGGCATGACCTGCCGGCCCATTGATGCTGCCAATAAGAATTTCCAACATGGCATCAGTGCCTTGGTCGGCACTGGAAAATACGGTGGCTTCACCGGTTCTGAAGCCTATGAGATCGGACATGGCAACACTCCAAATTTGTTGATAAAAGAATTGGCATTCTATGACGGATAGCGGGCAACCGGCAATAGCATTATCAAATGCTGGCCGGTCTGCTGATTATGCACCACCGAAGCCTAGTAAGGCTTGTGCTAAAATGCTGTTTGCAAAATTTGTTTCAGCCATTTGGCCAGTTGTCGGCTATTGGCCATACGCACCCCAGCGCTTGCATAGAGACTTTGATGAAAAAAATCCTGATGATCACCTTGGCTTGCCTTGCCTTGTCCCCTATTGGCCATGTTTTTGCCAAAGGTGTCGATTTGCCTATCCGTCTGGCTTATCCGTTATTGGCAAAAGCGTTGGTTGGCCTGTTCTATACCAGTGAAGGGCACAGCGCCGAATTATGGCATGACCAACAGCATTGCAGTCATTTAAGGCTTGCAGACCCACGCATCAGCCAGCAAAGTGGGCAACTACGCATTTTAAACAACGTCAACGCCCATATTGGTGCAATGTTGGGTGGTCATTGTGTGGCTTTGATGCAATGGCATGGGACGCTGGAAACCTTACAAAAACCCACGCTGAGCAAAGACCGCTTAGTGCTTAGCCTGCCGGTGACCCAAGCCACCACTTACGACCAACAAGGCCACGCGCTAAAAATCGACCAGCTGGAAGCATTGCTGGACCGGCAAGCCAAGCCTTGGCTAGCCCAGTTGCAAATAAACCTTAACCAAGCGCGGGGCAATATTATCCAGACAATAGCCCCTTACCTGCCGCCCGAACGCGTGCCGGTATTGACAAGCGCAGTGGAATCGCTGGTTTTCACCCAGGTAGAGACCAACAGCACCGGTATTGTTATGGGCGTAAATTTTAAAGTGCCCAAAACCGTGGCTGCATTGACTCCCGAAGCCCCTTTGACAGGGGTCGAGCTGGCGCAGTGGCAGAAACTTTGGGACAAATGGCATGAATCCTATCTGCAAGCTATCAGTCACACGCCCCCAGATCGCCTGTCACCAGCATTGCAAAGTGCTTTGATTGATCAATTGGCCCGCGCCCAGAGTGCTTTCCAGGCTGGACTTGCCCAATATAATCCAGGTCAAGCGGATCCGGTACGGGTATTTTTTAGCGATGCTTGGCAACAACTGTCACCATTATTGAGCAATGCCACCGATGGCTTGCCGGAATTGGACAGCTTGCATGCCCTTAGTTTGATTGCCGCCACCGACTTGTTGTATGCACTGGAAAGCCGTATGACCCCATTTGGCCTAAGCCTTTCATCAGACAGCTTAAGAAGGCTGGCACGAACCCTGCTTTCCAAAGACCAGCACGCAGCGGCGAAAATATAATTGTCCCTGCACTCCCGCGATCTGGCTATCGAAAGCAAGCCACCCAACCTTGGGCGATGCCTGATCCGTCTTATAACAATCGATGCATCCTAAAATTTAGTCGAAAACTAACTTACCGGCATGACCCAACCTAAAAAACTTTTCAATACCGACATACGCGAAGAATGTGGTGACCGTGCTTTTGAGCATGGCAAACGCTATTATAATGAGGGCTTAGTGCTCAATTTGGCCATCAAAAGCGAAGGCACTTTATTTACCCAAATCAACGCCACAGTCAATGGCAGCGCCAGCACACCCTATAAGCAAAACATCCGCATTATATGGCGGCCTGATCTTAGCTCGGCAGAAATTGAAGGCAGCTGCTCATGTCCAGTAGGCTACAATTGCAAACATGTCGTCGCTGTTTGCCTCAAATACCAACACGCTTTACAGGTATCACAAGCGCCCGGCTTGGACATGCAGTGCCTCGATTGGCTGACCGGATTCCATATTGCGCCAACACAGCCGAACACCACTTACCAAGAATTCATTGCTTACATTCTAAAACCCACCCAAAAACCGCAAGAGCTTGCCATTGAGTTCCTGATCACCAAGCCCAAAAAAACCGGTGGCCTCAGCAAAGGCCGTAAGACCACGCTGATCAACCTACGCTACAGCTACTCCTACATCACCTATATTCAGCCGCAAGACGAAGAGATTGCCAAACTACTGACGGCTTTCCTGTCCCCGTCGGGGGCGGTCAGTTTTTCCGGCAGCACCGGCTATATCGCCTTAAAAAAACTGCTGGAAACAGGCCGCTTATATTGGCAAGACTGTGAAGGCAAACCGCTAAAACAGGATGTCCCACGGCCTCTACAATACGACTGGCGGGAAACAACCGAAGGCAATTACTGTTTGGATGTCACCACCGAACCGCCCGCCCTGCTGCTGTTGACAGACCCTGTGTATTATCTCGACAGTGGAAAAGGCCAGATAGGGCTGGTCGAAATGGGGCGCATAACCCCCGCGCAATTGCAAAAATTATTGTCCGCCCCGCCCGTGCCCAAGCATTATGCGGACGAATTTAGCCACCGGCTTACTGTGACAGTACCGGAACTGCATTTGCCCACACCCAAGCCAGTGACCCTGACCGACATTGATGGTGTGGCGGCCACCCCCTCCCTGCTTTTGTCAGGGGTATTGATGCACGGCAAACATTACCAGCATGTTATTGCCGTCAGGTTTCGCTATGGCGAATGGTTATGTCCGGTAACACAAGAAACCATCCATATCATCAAAAGTGAAGGCGGACTGATACGGCTGCACCGCGATATCCATTCCGAACAACAGGCCATCCAGCAACTACAGGCGTTTGGCTTTAGCCCGTTGCCCGAATCAGGCTTTAATGCCGACACTTTACTTTTGTATAGCCCCGGCGATAGCAACGGCGGTGACAATATCAGCCATTGGGCCCATTTTTTGCAGGACATCTTGCCCGAGCTAGAAACCGAAGGCTGGTTGGTGGGGCAAGACGATAACTTTTTGCTTAATTTCCAAAGCGTCCAGCATTGGGATGCCGAGATTAGCGACAGCCAAAATGACTGGTTTGAAATGAGTTTCAACATCACCATTGAGGGCAAGCCTTATCCCTTATTGCCGCTGATTATGCCTGTGCTGGAACGCTATAATGCCGATAACTTGCCGGAACGGCTTAATATTGCCTTGGGTAATCACCAGTATGTCAACCTGCCCAGTGACAAACTCAAGCCTTTCCTTGATATTTTGTACGAACTGTTTAATAGCCACAATGATTTTCAAGGAGATTCATTGCGCCTATCGCGTTTCAATGCCGCCAGCCTTGCTGACTTGGAAATGCACAACTATGGCCTGTTTTCCATCAATGGTGGCGAAGCGCTCAGGGAATTGGGGCGCAAACTAAAAAACTTCTCCGGCATAGCCCATGTTGATTTGCCCGCCAACCTCAATGCCGAATTGCGCCAATACCAACAGCAGGGGTTGGACTGGCTGCAATTTCTGCGCGAATACCAGTTTGGCGGCATTCTGGCTGATGATATGGGCTTGGGTAAGACCCTGCAAACGTTGGCCCATTTGCTGGTCGAGCTGCAACAAGGCCGCATGACCAAACCGTGCCTGATTATTGCCCCCACCAGCCTGATGAGCAACTGGCGACGCGAAGCCCATCGCTTCACCCCTGACATAAAAGTGCTTATCCTGCAAGGCAGCGAGCGTAAGCAGCTTTTCCACACCATCAAAGACCACCATATAGTTTTGACCACTTATCCATTGCTGCCCCGTGATGAAGACATACTGCTAGAACAGGATTACCATTACCTGATTTTGGATGAGGCCCAATCCATAAAAAACCCCTTGTGCAAAGCCGCGCAAGTGGTGCGTCAAATCAAAACCCAGCACCGCCTATGCCTCACCGGCACACCCATGGAAAACCACTTGGGCGAACTATGGGCGCAGTTCGATTTTCTGATGCCGGGTTTTTTGGGCAATAACGCACATTTTAAAAAACGCTACCGCACACCTATAGAAGTGCATGGCGACGACCAGCAGCGCAGCAGCTTGTCAAACCGGGTTGCCCCGTTTATGTTGCGCCGCCGTAAACAAGATGTGGTCACTGAATTGCCGCCGAAAACTGAAATTATCCGGTCTGTGCCATTGCACCCCAAACAAGCCGCTTTGTACGAAAGCATCCGCCTGACCATGGAGGAAAAAATTCGCCAGGCCATTGCCCAAAAAGGTTTGGCGCGTAGCCATATCACCATCTTGGATGCCCTGTTAAAACTACGGCAAACCTGTTGCGACCCCCGCACCCTATCGCTTAAAGAAGCACAAAAAGTCAATGAATCCGCCAAACTTGATTTGCTCATGGAGATATTGCCGGAACAGCTAGAAGAAGGCCGGCGTATTTTATTGTTTTCACAATTCACCCGCATGTTGGCCTTGATTGAAGCTGAACTGAAAAGCCGTAACATTGGCTACAGCAAACTGACCGGACAAACCCGCAAACGTGACGAAGCCATAGACTTGTTCAAAAGCGGGGCGGTTGATGTGTTCTTGATCAGCCTAAAAGCGGGCGGCGTGGGCCTCAACTTGACCGAAGCGGACACCGTCATCATTTACGACCCTTGGTGGAATCCCGCCACCGAAAACCAAGCCACCGACCGCAGCCACCGTATTGGCCAAGATAAGCCGGTGTTTGTCTATAAGCTGATTACTGAAAATACTGTAGAAGAAAAAATTCTCGCCATGCAAGAACGCAAGCGTGATCTGGCGGACAGCATCTACCAAGACGGCAACAGCCAAGAAGGCATTAAATTGACAGCAGACGACCTGACCGCCTTGTTTGAACCTTTGACGTGACCGCTATGTTATCCGGCAAAATTTGCCCGCAGTACAGAGGGGGCAGGAGCGGCCATTGATGCCGACACCCCCCCTTAAACCTAACAGGCCCAAGCAACACTATCGCCCCTTTATGACCCGCCGATAGTTGGATACAATTTTTGATTTAACAACCACATAAATTTCAGCACGACGTTGAACCTGCCTCTATAAACCATCAGATAATGCTAAACATAATTCAGCACATAGTCATGCCCAATCTTACCTTTGGCGCACCAGAAAACATGTATGCCAGGACTTTTAACCGTAAAGTGCTTGTGCTTTTAAGTGATAAGAGGCTAATTTTCAAAGCCGGTGGGGAAGCTCAGTTCGATACTTTTTTTAATAGCTTAAGCGTAGGCGTTTGGAAAAAGCACTGTAACTTACAAGACCTTCATCTGGTCATCCAAGGCAGCGGAAGATTTCTTCTGCGTTGTGGGCTAAACCGTATCGGCATCCCCCCAAGATGGGTTTATGACCAAATTATTGATTTACAAGAAGATAAAGACACCATTGTGGGGCTCAATTGTTGGCAACAACTGGTGGATGGCATGTTGTTTTTTAATCTCGTCGCATTAGGGGATGGCGTAGTTACTGGCGGTTATTATGCAACCACAACGCCCCCTGTCAATCCGATCAAACTGGGTATTGTGATCACCCATTTTAACCGCAAGCAATATGTATTGCCTGCCATTACCCGTGTACGCGAACAATTACTGGACGACCCCCGCTATCAAGATAATATCGGCCTCACCGTTATTGATAACTCACAAAACATCAGCAGAGACGAGGCCCAAGGCATCACTCTAATTCCCAATAACAACCTCGGTGGCTCCGGCGGCTTTACTCGGGGCTTGCTGCACCTAAAAGACGAAGGTTCATTTACCCATTGCCTGTTCATGGATGACGATGCCTCCTGCGAAGTGGAATCTATCCGGCGCTGTTACCATCTGCTTCAATTCGCGGTAACCGAACGGTTTGCCGTTTCTGGTGTGCTGATGCGGGAACTGGAACCTTATCGGTTGCATGAAAAGGGCGGGGCTTTTGCCAAAGGTGGGCGGCCTCTTAAAGAAGGGCTGGATTTACAACTGGTTGACCATCTTCTGTACGCCGAAGTGGAGGACATTAAGACAGATTACGGTGCGTGGTGGTTTTTTGCATTTAATATTAACGAGGTGCAGAACCTTGCCTTTCCTTTCTTTGTGCGGGGAGATGACATTCAATTTAGTATGCAAAACGATTTTTCAATTTGCACCCTCAATGGTGTTGGTTGCTGGGGGGATGATTTCTGGTACAAAGAAAGCCCACTGACAAGATATCTCAGTACCCGGTCAAACCTTTTGTTGATGCTGGTATTTGGCAAAGTTGAACGCCCCGCCCTGTTAAAAGCTATCTGTAAAGTGTTTTTTGACTCGCTGTATTCTTATAACTACGCATCAGCCAAAGCGGCAAGGCTGGCGTTACAACACTTTTGTCTTGGCCCACAATTCTGGCTGGACAACATGGATATGGGGCTTATCCGCACGGAGATTGCCGGATTTGCCGGGCCAGAAAAACTGGAACAAATCAACAAGGCAGGTTTGAATATCAAACACCCTAAAAATCCTCATAAAAAGGAAAAAAAATTACATAAATTTTTACGGAATATCACCCTTAACGGAATATTGCTGCCTTCTTTTATGCTAAAAAACAAAATAATGCTGCAGCCTAAGCATTATAAGGCATCATTTAAAGACATATTCCTTTATAAGAAAGTCTTGTATGAATACGAGCCAACTGGGCAAGGTTACTTTGCCGTACAGGACAAAAAACAGTTCTTTGCCGAGTACTTTGCTTTTATCCAACAACTGTTTTTGTTCGCCAAACGGTACGATGCCATTCAGCAGGAATATCAAAAGGCCATGCAGGAAATGACCAGTGAAGCATTTTGGCGGGATATTTACCGCGACAAAAAATAAGCGAATAGGATTAGCAATCGGCGTAGGGTCATTATCAAACCGTATTGAAATGGGGCGGGGCATTTAGAACCCGCCCCCATAGCAAAGCATCAAACCCGCAATAATGCCTTAGCCATACGTTCGGACAATTGTTCTTCAACAAATTGTGGTTCGTTGGGCGGGTACAGTTCCACTTCATCCAGTTCGAAACCGTATTCTTTGCCTAGGGTTATCAGTTCCCTGATTTTCTGTACAGCCAGCAGTTTTTCTTTCAGTTCAGGGTCTGTTTTGGCCTGTTCGGAAAAAGCTTTGATTTGGGCGATAGCCATGATGTTGCTCCTTTGTTTAGTGCTTTGCGGGTTGGTTGGCAAAGCGATTAGTGAAAAATTAATGTTGGCTGATGTTATGCACAGAGCCATTTGTTTCAGGCGGGGCTTCGACTACGCTCAGCCAACGTGCGGCTAAGCTCAGCCGAAGTGCTGCGTAGCATCAGTTATTTAGCACTTAGCCTGATAGCGGGCATGGGCCTCCCCTACCCAGTCAGTCCCTTTGCGTAATTTCAGATGCTATACGGTGATGCAATCCAATCGTTCAGTATGGCTGCATCCCGTTCCGGCAAATACGAAAATTCCCCGCTCAAATCTTTGTAAACGGCAACGCCGCAATGGGCTGTTACGCCTATGCCTTTGAGCAGGTAAAAATACCAAGCCATCGGATAACCGGCTTGGCGGTCAAAACGGGTCAGCAGGTTGTGCAGTGGCAGCCCTTTTTTGCCCTGCAGGTCGTCTAATTGTGCAATGTTCTTGGTTTGGGTGTTGATCAGTTCCACGTTGATTTGCTGTTCGCCAAAACGACCGGTATGGCGGAACGGGCGGACAATCCAATCTTCCGAAAGGGCTTTTTTTTGTCCTGCACTACTACGGTTCCAATCATCCATAAAGCGTTGTACCGGATGCCGGTCGGGATGATGCCCATTGAGTTCCGCCATAAACACTGCCACGTCGGTTTTGCGCCGATAGGCATAACGTGCCGTGCCGATATTAAAGGGATCGATACATTCTGGGTCGAGCGGATCGATGAACTCTTCCAAATCTTCCGGTGGTTGCTTGGGATTGACCAGCAAGCGGTCGGACACTTCACGGATTTTGTCGATGTCCAGTTGGATGAAATCTTCCGCCCCGGCTCCGGTTTGAATAACAAAATGCAAGGTGTTGCCGGTTTGCCGCGTGGCGATCAGTTGCTGTGCTTGGGTGTGGTCAATCAGTGCTTGTAAGTCTTTGCCGCAACCAATGTAGGTGCGTTCGGCCCATTCCACCAAATCATTGGCGATGCGGTTGCCGTGCATATCCACAATACCACCCAACCGATACCATTCGCTGCCGGTGCGTGCCAAACGCACCGGATAGTCAGGGATTAGGGCTTGAATTTTGGCCAGCAACGCTTCATTGCCAGCTGCCGGTACGGTGGTTTTGCACAGTTTGGCCAATTGCTGGCCGTCCAAGGCCGTGGTACTGGCGCAGGGTTGTATAGATGAGCTTGTCATTAGCGGATGTCCGGTGTCTGTAGGGGGCTGGCGAGACGTGCCACAACCGCGGCTTGCACGTCCGGTTCTGGATCATCAGGAAAGTCGCGTAGCGCGTCGGCAGGCACACGTTGCACAGCAGTGTAACGCACCACCCAATCAGGGTCGTGCAATAAGGCAACGGCTTCCTCGGGGTCAATACGCTCGGCAATAATCCGGCGCACTTCGGGCGCTTCGTCATGTGCCATTAAAGCTAAGCTAACATCCGGCAAACGTTCGGCGACGATTTTACGCACCGCCATGTCGGGGTCGCGGATTAAACGGAACAGACGGCCTTGCGGTAATCGTCGGGCGACGGTGAGGCGCACGATATAGTCGGCATCATCTGCCAGTTGTTCCAGTTGCTCGGCTGGGATGCGGTCTGCCACGGTCATGCGCACTTCACGGTCAGTGTCGTTGATGAGCGTGCCCAGTTGCGTGGCAGGCAAGCGGTAGGCCACAGCGCGGCGCACCACTTCGTCTTCATCGTTGACCAACTCCAATAGGGCTTTTTGCGGCGCGTAACGCACCGCAATAGCCCGCCGCTCCCAGAACGGGTCATGCAGATAATGTTCTGCGTAGGCGGGGTTAATGCGCAAGAAACGGTCTATTTGCCGCCCGCTGGTGGCGGTGATGCAGGTGTCGCCGGGCATACAGCGCCCCATCAGCAAGGTTTTGCCGCGAAAGGGACACTGGCTACAATCGGCAATGGGCAGGGTGACAGTGTTGTCTTGAAAATTGTCTTGAACGGACATAGCTAATTCCGTTTATTCAGGGATAATTTCAGCAACAACAACACCTGTTGCGTTTGCCAAATCGGAGGTCAAACACAGGCAATGCTCGCGCCCATCGATCAGGTACAGGTTAAAGGCTTCCTGTTCCAGTATGGGTGTATGGTTGGGCAGGTCGTCATCCATACAATAGGTGAAGTGCATGGGGGGGTGGCTTTGCCTAAGCAAGGATACCGTTTCATCACTTAAGCCCGCTTGGTTGACGGTGTTTGCTATTGCTTGGAGTTGTTCGTTGGTTATCATCCTAATTCCTCTTAATTGTTTCAATGCCAAACCTAAAACAAAAAACGGCTGTAACGATAGTCGGGGTTTAAAAGGTTTGTCCAATGACCAATACCATTACGGTGGGCAAAACACTGCTGCCCACCGTATCGATACGTATTAACCCATTGCTTCCCGCTCAAACTTAAAGCGGTCAGGTGCTTCAATGCCCATGGCCTTTGCCAACCAAGGCGGAGGTGAGCCAGCCATTACGCCCTGCAATTGCCCGATAACATCGGCAAGGCTGGCAATAGCTTCCAAACGCATGGGATGAATGCCCAGCCGGACGATTTTTGCCGCCGCCGGCCCGCCCACGGATGCCACATACACCACTTTGCAATCCTGTAGCTGTTCGGCGCGGTAGACGTTTTTATCGTCCACCACCAAGCCTTCAGGAATGTCGGCGGTGCGGATGTCGATCAGGCGGGCAGCTTCGGCATTGACTTGATAAACCATAAACCACGCACAATTGCCAAAATGTCCGTTGACATTAATGGCATCGTCGCTGGCACAGGCAATCCGCACCGAATTGGGCAGGTCGCCGTCTTGGTAGGCTTGTGTGTCGGGCAAGACTTTGTCCGGCGCGTTGTTGCTGAGGATTTTTAAAGCCTGTTGCAAAATACCGCTATCGACATGGGCCAATGCGCCGCCATTAGCTTTACGGAAGGTCTCCAAAGCAATACTGGCCACTTTGCTTTCGGTCATCGGAGCATCAACGCATTCGGACAATACCGCCAGCAGCCCTTTGCTATCCACATCCGGCAAGGTACGGGCCGCCAAGGCGATACGCAAGGCCAGTTCCCGTGACAGCACGTTGGCAGCCATGGCCTTATGCCTCTAGTGGTAGGATGCAGTTGTCAATCGGACACACTTTGACGCATTGTGGCACATCAAAATCACCTTCACATTCGGTGCAAGTGCGCTTGTCGATTTTAAAGACAATAGCACCTTCGGTAATGGATTGGGTAGGACACACAGGTTCGCAGTCACCACAGGAAATGCAGTCTGCTTCAACAATATATAAGGCCATTAATCTTCTCCTGAATCTACACGTTTGGCACGCAGGGTAATGGGGAAATCGGGCGGTGCAATAGGTTCAAAAAAATATTTTGAACCGTCGGCCAAAACCACTTCACCGCCCCATTTGTCGGCGGTGTCAAATTCGACCGATTCCGCCACTTCTTCCAAGTCTTTTTTCGGCACATAGAAGATCAATTTGCCTTCCGGGTTTTTTTTCAACATGACGCTAGGCATTTTTGGTTCTCCTGAGTGGGTTGGGGGCAAAACAGAACCCTGCCCCCCATGGCTGGGGGGCAGGGTGTTTTTTAGCGGACTAAGTCGTAGTTATAATCCGTGGTGCCCATGCCTCGGGTCTCCTTGTCCAGTTGCTCCAATACCGCATTGACCAAGGTGGTCAGCATGTATATGGCACCTTCATAGCCCAAAGTGGTCATGCGGTGCAAATGGTGGCGGTCGAAAATGGGGAAACCGATGCGGATCAA
The DNA here is from genome assembly GCA_903945605.1 of uncultured Methylococcaceae bacterium. Classification (GTDB taxonomy): domain Bacteria; phylum Pseudomonadota; class Gammaproteobacteria; order Methylococcales; family Methylomonadaceae; genus Methylovulum. The sequence goes on from CAJAWH010000133.1 coordinate 27,522, forward strand.
TGGCACTTCGTCCGCTTCACCTTTATATAAGGTGTCACGTTGGATAAATTTGCCATAAGAATTGCCGATCATGAAATCCGGTTTGTTGGTGAACATCAGCGAGCGGAAATGCCACAAGTCTTTGCCAGCATGGATTTGGGTGTTTATGCCATAGGGCGATTCTGAACAGATTTTTTCCATCGCTTTCACCCAGCGTTTGTTGGCATGGTTGCATAATACGTCAGAAGGTTCTGCACCCAATTCCAACAAGAATTTGGTCATGCCCATGACAAAATCAGCGTCACCGTACAGCGCGAATTTTTTGCCATGCAGCCAAGCGTGCGAGTCAGTGATCATATCCACCAAGCGTCCACGTTCCAATTCCAACGAGGCAGGTATGGCTTTTCCGGTCAGTTTGGAGATGGTCATCAAAAACTCATCCGTCCATTGCAGGCCCATTGGGATATTGATGGCGGTGGCAGGTTGATGCCAAATGTTTTGGACAAACTTTTTGGTTTTTTCCAACTGCCAAGGTTGCAGCAAAAGGGTGTCAATGGCATTAGGGGCATCTTTAACTTCGGCTTGGGTGGTGCCGCCAGCGTACATACGGAAGGTGCCGTCAGCAGGGGTGTCCAAAACTTCAGAAGGGTCGCTCAATAAAGAGTATTCCACGCCCATTTCTTTCATCATACGGTGCATGACCCGGAAATTGCCCAAATAAGTTTCAAAACCGGGCACCAAATTGATTTTGCCATTGGAACCCACGGCTTTGCCTTCCATGTGGTTCAAGGTAAAGAACTTTGCCATGCCTTCAAACATATTGTCCCAACCAGTGGTATGGCTACCGACAAAACTGGGGGTATGTGCGTAAGGGGTGGGGAATTCTTGCTCAATATGACCGGCTTTTTTGGCGTTGTTGATGAACGCGTTCAAGTCGTCACCGATAACCTCCGCCATGCAAGTAGTCGAAACAGCGATGATTTCGGGCTGGTACAAAGCTTTGGCGTTTTCCAAACCGGCAAACATGTTTTTCTGTCCGCCAAACACCGCGGCATCTTCAGTCATAGAGTCAGATACGCAAGCGATAGGCTCTTTGAAATGACGGTTGAAGTAGGTACGGAAGTAAGCGACACAGCCTTGTGAGCCATGCACATAAGGCATAGTTTTTTCAAAGCCCAAGGCACATAAGACTGCCCCAAGAGGTTGGCAAGCTTTAGCGGGGTTGACAGTCAGGGCTTCGCGGTTAAAGTTAAGTTCTTGGTATTCCTTGGTAGTTGTCCATTGGAACACTTCATCAATTTTTTCTTGCTCATGACGCTCTTCATAAGCATTACGTTTGTTGGCCAGATTTTCCTTGTAATCATCATTTCTGAATAAAGGGTAGCTGGGTTGGATGTTATCGACTTCTTGGCTCATGGTAATCTCCTACGCGCCACTAATCTGTGGACGACGTGTTTGAAGTGGGTTGGAGTGTGCCGAAAAGGCATTGCTGGCACAGTCCCCAACAATTGGCAATTGGGTTTGTTGGGGTTCCTGTCGTCACCCCAACCTACGGATTTAGCGACCCTTATGCGGCAACTTTAACCGCATCGCTACTGGCATCGGTTTTCCACGGTGCTTTCACTTGTTTCCAGCAAGGGTTGTTGATGGTCATGTCCATATCGCGGGCGAAAATGGCGAAACCGTCATAACCGTGATAAGGGCCTGAATAATCCCAAGAGTGCATTTGCCGGAAAGGCACGCCCATTTTTTGGAAAATGTATTTTTCTTTAATGCCTGAGCCGATCAAATCGGGTTGTACACGTTTGACGAACTCTTCAAACTCATAACCGGTGACATCGTCATATAACAACGTGGCATTGCCCATTTCTTTGATAGTACGGTCGTAATCGTCGTTGTGGCCGAACTCGTAGCCTGTGCCGACCACTTCCATGCCCAAATCTTCATAAGCGCCGATAACGTGGCGAGGACGTAAGCCGCCGATATACAGCATCACGCGTTTGCCTTCCAAACGGGGTTTGTATTTGGCGATAACCGCTTCGTATTCGGCCTGATATTTGGCAATAACCTTTTCCGCACCGGCTTGGATGGTTTCATCAAAATGCGAGGCAATCCGGCGCAATGATTCGGCAATCTTGGTGGGGCCAAAGAAGTTATACTCAATCCAGGGGATTTTGTATTTTTCTTCCATGTGCCGGGCAATATAATTCATTGAACGGTAGCAATGGATCAAGTTCAGTTTGACTTTAGGGGTGTTTTCAATTTCCGCCAAAGTGCCGTCGCCAGACCATTGCGCCACGACGCGCAGGCCCATTTCTTCCAACAAGGTGCGTGATGCCCAGGCATCGCCGCCAATGTTGTAATCGCCAATCACCGCCACGTCATAAGGTGTGGTAGGGAAGCTGTCATCACCATCACGGTTGCCCAGCACCCAGTCACGGATAGCATCATTGGCGATATGATGGCCTAGGGATTGCGATACGCCACGGAAACCTTCGCAACGGACAGGCACAACAGGTTTGCCGATTTCCTTGTTGCCTTTTTTGGCCACCGCTTCAATGTCGTCACCAATCAAGCCAATGGGGCATTCGGATTGGATACTGATACCTTTGTGCAGCGGGAACAAGCCTTCAATTTCGGTGATGATTTTGGCCAGCTTTTTGTCGCCGCCAAATACGATGTCTTTTTCAGTGAAATCTGAAGTGAAGTTCATCGTGCCGAAGGTGTTGACACCGGTGGTGCCCACATAATAGTTACGGCGACCGGCGCGGGAATATTGGCCGCAGCCGACCGGGCCGTGGGAAATATGGATCATGTCCTTGATCGGGCCCCAAACCACACCTTTAGAACCGGCATAAGCGCAACCACGGATGGTCATAACGCCCGGCAAGGATTTGCGGTTGGAGGTGATGCATTTGTTGGATTTTTCGAGCGATTGATCGTTGACCGCCAAATGCTTGGCGCGGTCTTTTTTGGCCTGTTCGGGATAAATTTCCAGAACTTCCTGAATCAACGCTTCGGTTTCTTCTCGGGTTAAAGCTGCCATGAGTGTTCTCCTGCTGATGTCATGGATAATCTTCCATAGACACGGTTTGAGGATGAAAACATAGGATGAGCGACAATAGGTTGCCCATCACTAGCCATTGGGTTGAATGGGCCAGGCTTGCCTGGCCCATCGTGCAATCGCTATTATGCGATTGCCAGTTCCGCTGCTGTTTTACCAATAACGGATTCGTCTTCTTGTTCCAAGATACCGAATTCCATCATCAATTCTTCCAATTCATCCATAGTGATCGGTGTTGGGATGATGAAGTTGCGGTTATCACGGATTTTGATTGCCAATTGGCGGTATTCGTCCGCTTGTTTGGCAGTGGGTTCGTACTCGATAACAGTCATACGGCGGATTTCCGCACGTTGTACAACGTTGTCACGGGGTACGAAATGGATCATAGTGGTGCCGATTTTGGCCGCCAAAGCAGAGATCAGTTCGTCTTCACGCGCTGTGTTGCGTGAGTTACAGATCAAGCCAGCCAAACGCACGCTGCCGGAGTTGGCGTATTTCACGATGCCTTTGGCAATGTTGTTGGCGGCGTACATCGCCATCATTTCGCCTGAACAAACGATGTAAATTTCTTGCGCTTTGTTTTCGCGGATAGGCATGGCGAAACCACCACACACAACATCACCCAAAACGTCATAGAATACGAAGTCTAATTCGTCATCATAGGCGCCTTCTTCTTCAAGGAAGTTGATCGCGGTGATAACACCACGGCCAGCACAGCCAACGCCTGGCTCAGGGCCGCCTGATTCAACGCATTTGATGCCGCCGTAGCCGATTTTCAGCACGTCTTCCAATTCCAAATCTTCAACGCTACCGGCTTCTGCCGCCAAGCTCATGATGGTAGTTTGTGCTTTGGCATGTAAGATCAGACGGGTAGAATCAGCTTTAGGGTCACAGCCGACGATCATTACTTTGTTGCCTAATTCTGCCAAAGCAGAAACTAAGTTTTGTGTGGTGGTCGATTTACCGATACCGCCTTTACCGTAAATTGCACATTGACGTAATGCCATGGTCTTCTCCTCGTGGGATGTTGTGGTTAATGACATTATGCTTAAAGCAACAGCTGTGCCAACTGCTATTATATTTTTAAAATACTGATTATAAAGTAATATTATTTTTTATAGCCGGAATAGGCCGCGTTGGCTTCCTAACATTTGGCGGTGTGGTTGTGGGCTTACTGACAGTAGGGGCTTTTAATTGCTGCCATTCCCTGAGCGAGGCCGAGGGCAATTGCAACTAAGCGTGGAGCATTGGCAACCCATTGGATTATGGCTGTGCATGGTTTTGGTATCGCGCCGCACGATGGCACGGCGCTGTCAGGCTTTTGCTTAAGCAAGCTGGTAGCCTTGGACTGGACGGCAGCATCTGGTTTAGCACCCACAAACGCGAAATGGCGCTAAAAATTGACCACAGCGCCGCCGCTTATTTTAGATCGTGGATTCAAGCCGCTTGTGCAACTATTTTCATTAAGAAAACGTTTGCAGAAGCGTCCTGCTTCGGATGCTTGGCTTTGCGGCGATAGTGGCTTTTGTCATCGAAAACTTGCGCCTTATTGAACTGGCAAGCAAATTTAGCCACCGGATTGTGCCGGGCAATGGCATCTTGTTGGCATTGATTTTTACGTTTTTTCATGGATAACCTCTTATAATATGCAAAAGTATTAATATAGCACCACTAAGAGTACAAACAGCTTGTGAAATTCAAAAAAAACTTTGATGTTATTGTCGTCGGTGGCGGTCATGCCGGCACTGAAGCGGCTTTGGCGGCTGCCCGTGCGGGCGCAACCACCCTATTGCTCAGCCAAAATATCGAGACGCTTGGGCAAATGAGCTGCAATCCAGCCATCGGCGGCATTGGCAAGGGGCATTTGGTCAAAGAAATTGACGCGCTAGGCGGCATTATGGCCAAAGCCATAGATGTGGGCGGCATCCAGTTCCGCACGCTCAACGCCAGCAAAGGCCCCGCAGTTAGAGCTACCCGCGCCCAAGCAGACCGGCAACTGTACAAAAAAGCCGTGCGTCACGCATTGGAAAACCAGCCCAACTTGGCCTTGTTCCAGCAGACCGTTGCCGATTTGATTGTTGAAAATGATCAGGTGATAGGCGTTAAAACACAAATGGGCTTAGCCTTCCATGCCCGCGCCGTGGTATTGACAGCAGGCACTTTTTTGGCAGGCAAAATCCATATCGGTTTGGAAAATTACAGCGGCGGGCGGGCGGGTGATCCGGCCTCGGTCGCCTTGGCGGAACGGTTACGGGACATGCCCTTCCGTATCGACCGCCTGAAAACCGGCACGCCGCCGCGTATTGACGGACGCACCATCAATTTCAGCAAACTGCAAGTGCAGCAGGGCGACACCCCTGTGCCGGTGTTTTCGTTCATGGGCACACCCGAACAACATCCTCGGCAAATCCCCTGCCACATTACCCGCACCACCGCACAAACCCACGACATCATCCGCGCCGGACTCGACCGTTCGCCGTTGTATTCTGGCGTGATTGAAGGTATTGGCCCGCGTTACTGCCCGTCCATAGAAGATAAGATCGTGCGTTTTGCCGACCGTGATTCGCACCAGATTTTTATTGAACCGGAAGGCTTGGACACCCACGAAATTTATCCCAATGGCATCTCCACCAGCTTGCCGTTTGATGTGCAGTACGACTTTGTGCGCTCCATGCCGGGCTTTGAAAATGCCGAAATCATCCGCCCAGGCTATGCCATTGAATATGACTTTTTCGACCCGCGTGACTTAAAAATGTCGCTGGAAACCAAGTGTATGGGCGGGCTGTTTTTTGCCGGACAAATCAATGGCACCACCGGCTACGAAGAAGCCGCCGCGCAAGGGCTGATTGCCGGTGTCAACGCGGCGCGGCTTGTGCAAGGGCTGGACAGCTGGAGTCCGGCGCGGGACCAAGCCTATATTGGCGTGATGATCGATGACCTGATCACCCGTGGCACCCAGGAGCCGTACCGCATGTTCACCAGCCGTGCCGAATATCGTTTGTCATTGCGCGAAGACAATGCCGACCTGCGCCTCACCGAAGCAGGCCGTAAACTCGGCTTGGTCGATGATGCCCGCTGGCAAGCCTTTGAGAGCAAGCGCGAAGCCATTGCCCGCCTACAAGAAAACCTTAAAAAACAATGGATACGTGCCGATAGCGAAGCCGCACACCAAGTTGCGGGCATTTGGGGCAAGCCGCTGCTTAAAGAAGCCAGCCTAATGGAATTGTTGCGTCGCCCCGAGGTGGATATTAAGCGCCTGTTGGATTTTTTGCCGGCCCGCGAAGATATGCCGTCTGCCGAAGACGCACCTATCCAGCAGCAAGCAGTGGAACAAGTTGAAATACAAGCCAAATACGCCGGTTATCTGGTCAGGCAACAAAGCGAAATCGACAAGGCGCTGCGCTACGACCATTTGCGTTTGCCGGAACAGTTTGACTATACCAGCGTGCCGGGCTTATCCAATGAAGTCAGCCAAAAACTATCCGCGCAACGGCCCGAGACACTAGGCCAAGCCTCGCGCATCCCGGGCATGACACCCGCAGCCGTGTCGCTGCTATTAGTCCACTTAAAAAAGAAAAGCGCCTGATGAAGACTGCCCGTGCTATTCTGGAAACTGGCTTGGCGGACTTAAACATACCGGCAAGCCCAGAACAAATCCAACAATTGACCGATTTTATTGCCTTAATAGAAAAGTGGAACAAGGCTTATAACCTCACCGCCATTCGTCAGCGCGAAGAAATGGTGCGCCTGCATTTGCTGGACAGTTTGGCAATAGCACCGTTTATTGATGGCAATCGGATTATCGACATTGGCACAGGGGCCGGCCTGCCCGGTATTCCGCTCGCCATTGTCATGCCAGACAGGCAATTTGTGCTGTTGGACAGCAATGCCAAAAAAACCCGCTTTGTCCAGCAAGCCATTTTGGAACTGAAGCTTAATAATGCCAGTATTTGTCATGACCGCGCCGAATTGTACCAACCGGAACAGGCCTTCGATGCCGTGCTGACCCGCGCCTTTGCCAGCTTAGCGGACATTGTTAAGCTCACTGGGCATTTATTGGCGGAAGGTGGTTCGTTATGGGCCATGAAAAGCCAACAGCTTGAGGCCGAAATGGCGGCATTGGCGGCCTGGCATATCACGACTGACATTATACCGATCACACTGCCGGGCACCGATGTACAGAGGTGCTTGGTCAAAATGAAATTACCAATAGAGGAGCGGTTGTGGGAAAAATAATTGCCATTACCAACCAAAAAGGCGGCGTGGGCAAAACCACCACCAGTGTCAACTTGGCGGCCTCTTTAGCGGCTGCCCAGCGCAAAGTGCTGCTTATCGACCTTGACCCGCAAGGCAATGCGGCAATGGGTTGCGGGGTTGATAAAGAAGCTGTCGACCATTCCAGCTACGACTTGCTAATGGGCAACGTACCCGCTATCCAAGCGGTCATTAACCTGCCAGAATTTGCTTTTGCCATCATACCCGGCAATGCCGACCTGACCGCCGCTGAAGTGGAACTGATCCACAGCGAGCGTAAAGAACAACGTTTGGCAGATGCGTTGTTAAGCATCCGGTCGGAATATGACTATATTTTGATTGATTGCCCGCCATCGTTGAACATGCTCACCTTAAATGCCATGGTGGCGGCACACAGCCTGTTGATCCCCATGCAGTGCGAATATTACGCTCTGGAGGGCATTTCCGCCTTAATGGCCACACTGAAAAATATCCAACAAACCGTCAACCCCGATTTGCATCTTGAAGGTATTTTACGCACCCTATTCGATGACCGTAACCGCCTGACCAAAGATGTCTCAGAACAACTGATCCGCTATTTTGGCGAGCAAGTGTTTATGACCTGCATCCCGCGTAATATCCGCTTGGCAGAAGCACCCAGCCACGGTTTGCCGGTATTAAGTTACGACAAATCATCACGCGGTGCCCAAGCCTACATTAGCCTTGCCGAAGAAATGATCAAAAAAGAAAGAAACATTGCATGAACCCAAAAAAACGAGGATTGGGCAAGGGGCTTGAAGCGTTGTTGGCACACACTCATTTAGAAGACAGCGGCAGCCTGGGTTTGTCAACAGCAAGCAGCAGCGAAGACTCGACCAACAACCAACAAGCTGCCATCCAGGCACAAGCACTGAAGCAAGCGCTGCATCAGGAGCATCAGTGCCTCTTGGCAGAAGCAGAAGCATTGCTGGCATTAATTGAAGCATTTGAAATGGTCATCCGCGCCGATATGTCCGACGATAGCCCGGCAGCAGATTAACAGAAATCCTGTAACATCAAGTAAAAACCCAATGTCCGTACAAAAACGAGGTTTAGGTCGCGGCTTAGACGCGCTATTAGGCGATGTCGGTCAACGCGATGAAAAACAGCAGCCATTGGCACATAGTTTGCCTATAGAATACTTGCAACGCGGCAAATATCAGCCGCGCCGTGACATAGACCCCGAGAAATTGCAGGAATTGGCCGATTCCATCAAGGCACAAGGCATTATCCAGCCCATCGTGGTGCGTAAAATAGGCCAAGACCGCTACGAAATTATTGCCGGGGAACGCCGCTGGCGTGCCGCACAACTGGCCGCATTGGCACAAGTGCCAGTAGTCATTAAAGAATTGGATGACCGCACCGCGATGGCGGTGGCTCTGATTGAAAACATCCAGCGCGAAGACCTCAACCCGCTGGAAGAAGCCGAAGCGCTCAAACGGTTGCTGGCAGAATTTGCCATGACCCACCAACAAATTGCTGAAGCAGTGGGCAAATCACGCACCACTATCACCAATCTGTTACGTCTGATGGAATTGCATCCCGACGTAAAAAAAATGCTGCTGGGCAAACAACTGGAACTGGGCCATGCCAAAGTGTTGCTGGCGCTAGACCCAGAAAAACAATTGGAGGCCGCCCAAAAAATTATCAAAGCCGGCATGACCGTCCGCGCTGCCGAACAATTGATAAAAACCCTGCAACAGCCACCCCGCCCAAGCAGTGCCGCCACAACCACTGACAACGACACACTGCGCTTGCAACAAACCCTTAGCGCCAAATTGGGGGCAAAAGTGGTGATCGTCCATAAAGGTAACGGTAGCGGTAAACTGGTGATCAATTATGCTGGCTTGGAAGAGCTGGACGGCATTATTGAGAAATTGGGTTAGTTTGGACAATGTGGCGCGTTGCCTCAGCTGATAAGGGCATGTAGTTGGTTTTGTTGGGAGCATTGCTTGCCTGTCCACAGGCTATTATCTGTGCCAGCGTTGAAAAAACCAGTCATTATCAGAAGCTGATATAATATTATTTTTTTATTTTAAATCAATCAGATAAGAACAACCATGCTTTTTGGTCGTTATGGAACTGGTCTGTGTGCTGCACAATGACTGTACATATTCACTAAGTCATTGCCAGTAAACCGTTTATTATTGATTTATGTTTCCTATGATGTCTGCCGCCATTAATAATGGCTGGCGTTGATTTTCTTACGGGCCTATTGACTGGGTATACCCTTAGCCATGATTCCAAACATGTTCCATAAAAATACCAGCATTGCTTTGGCTGTCAGCCTCGCCTTGAGTGGCTGTATGTTAGGGCCTGATTTTAAGCGTCCGCTCGCGCCCAAGTTAACCAACTATGGACAGTCTAACGCCAATGCGCCTGCCTCTGCACTAGCCCAAGGCGGCTCAAGCCCGTCACTATTGCCCGGCAAGGATATTCCGGGCTTATGGTGGGGCTTGTTCCGTTCGCCAAAATTGAATGCGTTAATCCAACAGGGACTGCGGCACAGCCCTGATTTACAAGCGGCGCAAGCGGCGCTGGCGGCGACCCAAGAAAGTGCCTTTGCCCAAAAAGGCGCGTTGCTACCGACACTGGATGCCAGTTTTTCCGATAACCGACAAAAAACATCGGGGGCGTTGTTTGGTAATCCCGGTTATAGCGGGTCTTTATTCACGCTTTATAATGCTTCGGTGCAAGTGTCCTATACCTTGGATTTTTTTGGGGCCATTCGGCGGCAAATTGAGTCCTTGAATGCCCAGGCGGAATACCAACGCTTTTTGCTGGAAGGGGCATTTTTGTCCTTGGCAGGGAATATTGTGACCACCGCCATACAAGAAGCCTCGCTTAGGGAGCAGATTGCCGCCACCGAAGCGATGATAGCCAGCCAAACCCGCCAACTGGAACTTATTAAGCAGCAAGCGCAATTAGGCAGTGCGGCTCGTTCGGCTGTTCTGGCGCAGCAAGCGGCATTGGCGCAAAGCCAAACGCAATTGCCGCCGTTGCAACAGCAGTTGGCGCAAAGCCGTCATCAATTGAGCTTGTTGGTGGGTGATCTTCCGCACCAAGCACCCGCCGCGCAATTTACGTTGGCTGATTTGCAGGCACCGGAACAATTGCCGATCAGTTTGCCTAGCCAGTTGGTGGAACACCGCCCTGATATCCGTGCGCAAGAGAGCATGTTACATGCCTCAACCGCCCAAATTGGCGTGTTGACCGCTAGTGTGTTCCCCAATTTTGCCCTGACCGCCAGTTCCAGCACCATAGCCACCGATGCCACCAACATGTTCGTGCCGAGCAGCTATATTTGGAGTGCGGGCGGCAAAGTGTTGCAGCCTATATTTCATGGCGGGCAATTCACCCATGCCCGAAGTTCTGCGATTGCCACTTACGAGCAAGTTGCCGCGCAATATAAAAGCACGGTGCTAAAAGCGTTCCATGATGTGGCTGACACGCTCAGTGCTTTGGATCATGATGCGGCGGAGCTGGAGGCGCAAAGCCACGCCAAACAAACCGCCCGCGAAAGCTTGTCGTTATTGCAAGCGCAATACGGGGTGGGGGCGGCCAGTTATTTGCAAGTGCTGGATGCCGAGCGACTGTACCAACAATCCCAGTTGGGGCATATCAAGGCCCAAGCGGCCCGTCTGGCGGATAGCGCGGCATTGCTGCAAGCGTTAGGCGGTGGTTGGTGGCACCGTGCCGATTTGTCCAAAACTATCCGCGCCCCCAAAACGCCGGAAAAAACCACATTACAGCAAGATATTGGTTGTTTTATTCATGCTTGCATTGATCAAGGCAATTCAATAGATACCCCTGCAACTCAACAGGAAAACAACAAATGATGATGCGGATGTTCATTATGCTTGTGCTGGTCAGCTTGGTGCTGGGCGGCATTTTTGGCTTTATCAGTTTTAAAGGCCGCATGATCAAGCAATACATGATGGCTGGGGGCGAACCGTTGCAGACGGTGTCCACTTTGGTGGCAAGCCAACAAGATTGGTTGCCGCAATTGGAAGCGGTCGGCAGTTTACGGGCCTTACAAGGAGTGGATTTGACTTCTGAATTGCCGGGCATTGTTGCTGAGATTTATTTTCAGCAAGGAAAGTCCGTCAAGGCTGGTGAGCCGTTGCTACAATTACGCAGTTATGATGACCAAGCCCGCTTAAAAGCGTTGACCGCCACGGCAAAGTTGGCACAGCTGACCTATCAGCGCAGCCAGGCCCAATTTAATGTCAAGGCCATCAGCCAGCAAACATTGGACAACGACAAGGCCAATTTGGATATTGCCCTAGCCAATGTTGCTGCACAGCAAGCATTACTGGACAAAAAACTAATCCGCGCACCATTTGACGGTCAGCTAGGGGTGCGGGCCATTGATGTCGGGCAATACTTGCTGGCTGGCACCGCCATCACCACGTTACAGGCATTGGACAACTTGTTTGTGGATTTTCTAATGCCACAACAGGCGCTATCCAGTGTGGCGATAGGACAACCGGTTGAGGTAAAAACCGATGCTTATGCGGGACAAGCATTTACGGGGGTAATTTCTGTCATCAATCCCAAAATTGATTTAAATACCCGCAATGTGCAAATCCGGGCCACATTAAAAAATCCGGGCCACAAGCTATTGCCGGGCATGTATGCAAAAGTGCTGGTCAACACCGGTGCAGCACAAGCCTTTATCACCTTGCCACGCACGGCAATCAGTTTTAGCCCTTATGGTGCGACGGTTTATCTTGTCAAAGACAACGGCAAGGATGACAAAGGCAATGGCAAGTTGATGGCTAAGCAAGCGTTTGTCACCACTGGGGCAAGCCGTGGCGACCAGATTGCTGTCACCCAAGGCGTGCATGTAGGCGACCAGGTGGTGACCTCAGGCCAAGTCAAGCTGCATAACGGCTCGCCAGTGCGTATCAATAACAGCGTGCAACCCAGCAACGAATCCAATCCCAAACCGATTGACCAATAACTTGGGCGTTCGGTTTTTCTTATCGGCCTATTTTTTCACGCTTTGATCATGCCTTTCCCGCAACTGACCGATAAGCTCCATGCGCTGGAAGCACAAGGGCTGTACCGTCAGCGCCACCCCATTGATTCCCCGCAGGGTATTTTTTTGCAACGGGAAGGCCATGCGGTGCTTAATTTTTGCAGCAATGATTATTTGGCATTAGCCAACCATCCGGCAGTAGTGAAGGCTTTTAAAGAGGCGGTTGACACGCAGGGGGTCGGCAGTGGTTCGGCGCATTTGATTTGCGGGCATCATAGCGAGCATCATGCGTTGGAAGAAGAATTGGCGGCATTTACCGGACGTACACGAGCGTTGTTGTTTTCCACCGGTTATATGGCCAATGTCGGGGTTATCAATGCCTTGGTCGGGCGTGGTGATGCGGTTTTTGAAGACCGCCTTAACCACGCGTCCTTATTGGATGGGGGATTGTTTTCGGGGGCTGTTTTTAAACGCTATGCCCATACTGACATCCTACAACTCGATAAACTTTTGGCAACGGCTGCCGGTAATAAAGCAATTTGCAATAAGCTGGTGGTGACCGATGGCGTATTTAGTATGGATGGCGATTGGGCGCCATTGCCGGATTTGGCCACCGTGGCAAAAAAACATGATGCCTGGTTGATGGTCGATGATGCACATGGCTTGGGGGTGTTTGGTGCAACGGGTGGCGGGCTATTGCAGCAACACGGCTTGAACCAGGACGATGTGCCCGTGTTAATGGCCACCTTGGGTAAAAGTTTAGGGACGTTTGGGGCTTTTGTGGCCGGTTCGGAGGCATTGATTGAGATGCTTATCCAAACAGCCAGAACCTATCTGTACACCACCGCTATGCCGCCTGCCATTGCCGCTGCCACCCGTGCCAGTCTACGTATTGTCATTACAGAAAGCTGGCGGCGCGATAAATTGGCCGATTTGGTGACGCGTTTCCGTGCCGGAGCCGTGCAACTGGGCTTGCCCTTGTTACCTTCTGCATCGCCCATACAACCCATTATGGTGGGTGACAACCAGCAAGCGCTCGCTATGAGCAGTGTCTTGTTAAGCAAGGGTTTTCTGGTGAGTGCGATACGTCCGCCGACGGTGGCCCAAGGTACGGCGCGTTTGCGGGTGACTTTTTCGGCAGCGCATGAGGCACACCATGTTGATCAATTGCTGGAGGCGTTGCAAGGTATGGCGCAATGAGGCTCAATTACCATGTCTATGGTGTAGGAAAGCCTATTGTTTTACTGCATGGTTGGGCAATGCACAGCGGTATTTGGGGGAATTTTGCCCAGCAATTGGCGCAAAGCCACCGCGTCATTTGTGTCGATTTGCCCGGGCATGGGCAGAGTTCGGCATTGGAGTCTTTTGAACTGGCTGCTATCAGTGCAGCATTGGCGCGTACAATAGCCAATGAGCCCGCTTGTTGGTTAGGCTGGTCATTGGGTGCAACCGTGGCACTGGATTTTGCCAGCCGCTACCCTGAGCGGGTCAGTTCATTAGCGCTGCTATCGGGCAACCCATGTTTCTGCCTTCCCCCCTCAGCTTCTTTAACGGCTGTCTGGCCAGCAATGAACAGCCAAGTTTTGCAGCAATTCGCCGAACAGTTGCGCAACAATGCGCAAGCCACTTTATTGCGTTTTTTGGCCCTGCAAGTGCTGGGGTCAGACCACTACAAAAAAGTATTGGCGGAACTGAAACAAGCCACGACCGCCTGCCCCCCTCCTAATGCAGCAACCTTGGCGGGCGGTTTGGCTATTTTAAAGCAGTCTGATTTACGGCCGGCACTGGCGGATTTGGCGTTACCGGTCATGGCCATTTTGGGCGGGCGTGACACCTTGGTGCCCGTTGCAGTGGGCGAGATGATGCGGCAAATACAGCCGTTGCTACAATTGCAGGTATTGGACAAGGCCGCCCACGCGCCATTTTTGTCGCACCCAGAGGCCGTGTTGGCACTGGTCAGCGATTTTTTGGTCAAAGCTTAATGGGCGTTATAGATAAGGCTAAGGTGCGGCGTTCTTTTGCCGCTGCCGCCATCACTTATGACCAAGCCGCACAGTTGCAGCGGGATGTGGGCTACGCATTACTGCAGCCAATTGGAGCGTTGGCGTTACAGGGACGGGTGATAGATTTGGGTTGCGGCACGGGTTTCTTAAGTGGCGAACTGCTGACGCGTGGTTGCTGTAAAGCAACCGATTTGCTCGCCGTAGATATTGCTTTGCCTATGGTGGAAGCTTCGCGCGTTAAATTGGCTGGGCCATGCCAACCCCATTATCTGTGTGCCGATGCAGAACAGTTACCTTTTGCCGATAACAGCATACAGCATATTTTTTCAAATTTGGCGTTGCAATGGTGTCGCCAATTGGCATTTGCGGCTATGGAGTGCCAGCGCGTGTTAAGCCCCGGCGGGCAGCTACACTTCACCACATTTGGCCCTAAGACCTTGCACGAGCTTAAAGCGGCTTGGCAGACTGTTGATGATTACCAGCATGTCATCGATTTTTATCGCGGAGCTGACATCCGGACGATTTTGCAGCAAGCCGGATTGACTGATATTGGCGTACAATCGCAGACACACATCAATTATTACCCATCAGTACAGGCATTGCTACAAGAATTAAAGGACTTGGGGGCACAGACGGTGTCTGCACGAAGCCCGCATGTTACAGGCAAAGCGCGTTGGCAAGCATTGCTGTCGGCCTACCGTGCAGATAAGCACAGCGGCTTAATTCCTGCCAGTTTTGAAATTATTACGGTTCGGGCAACGGCATGACCGGCGGTTTTTTTATCACCGGCACCGATACCGGCGTTGGCAAAACCTGTACGGCTATCGCACTCATGCACGCCTTACAGCGGCAAGGAAAAACGGTATTGGCAATGAAGCCGGTGGCGGCGGGTTGCTTGATGCAAGAGGGGGGGCTGAAAAATGACGATGCCTTGGCACTGCAATCCCATGCCTCATTGCCACTGCCGTACCCGTTGATCAACCCCTACGCCTATGCAGAGCCGGTGTCGCCGCATATTGCCGGCGCCCACAACCCAGTGCAGTTGGCGGTGGTCACCCGGCAGTTTGCATTGCTTAAAAGCCAGTCCGATTGCGTGCTGGTGGAGGGGGCGGGGGGCTGGTTCTCACCCATCAATAGCGGGCAAAGCAATGCTGATTTGGCGGCGGCGTTGACGCTGCCGGTTATTTTGGTGGTAGCCATACGCTTGGGATGCATCAATCACGCACGGCTCAGCCAATTGGCTATTAACCAATCGGGATTGCCGCTGGTGGGTTGGATAGCCGTCTGTACCGAGCCTAATATGTCCTATCAGCAAGATAATATTGCTTTTATCGGCGCCTGCTTGGCTGTGCCATTATTGGGCATTTTCCCTTATTTATCAGTGGTTGATTTTGATTTTTTGGCCAATCAATTGGATATTTCCGCGTTGGGTATTGGCTGTCCTCCGTCAATTAGTTGAGCCTTGCCAACTTCTGCTATAGAATCGACTCAAACCACACAACCTGTGTGTTAAAAAAACAGCCCGTCAGAGGCTGCCCCTATGAGGAGGATTTATGTCTGTTATTGAAAAGATTTCCCGCCGCCGTTTTCTCAACTATAGTGCCGCCAGTGTGTTGGCGGTGGCGGGAACGCCACGGCTTCTGCAAGCTATGCAAGGCATGTCCGCCATGCCGAGATTAACGCCCCGTAAAGCGTCGCCCAACTTTAAGGCCGATGTCGAGTTGGAGCTGTTTGCCCAAGCTGCCACCGTACCCATTCTGGCAGGACAAGCCACAGCGGTTCTGCAATACACCGCTAAGCTGGTGCACGGCCCCAAAGATACCTTGACCACTATCCCATCTTCCTACCTCGGCCCGATCATCCGTTTGCAAAAAGGCCAGAAAGTCAGGATACGTTTCCACAATGGCCTTGCCGAACCGTCTGTCACCCATTGGCATGGCTTGCATGTGCCTGCCGAGATGGATGGTCACCCGTTGTATGCGATCGGTGCCGGCGAAACCTTGGTGTATGAGTTTGAAGTGCTGAACCGCGCCGGTATGAATATCTACCACCCGCACCCGCACGAAGCCACTGCCAAGCAGGTTTATCATGGGTTGGCCGGTGCATTGTTGGTCAATGACACCGAAGAAGCGGCTTTAGGACTGCCTTCTGGCGAGCATGAAATACCGATTGTCATTCAAGACCGATTGTTTGACAGCCAAAACCAGCTGGTCTATGTACGCAACATGCATGACCGCATGTTGGGTTTTTATGGCGATCATATCTTGGTCAATGGCCAGGCCAATTATCAAGTAAAGGTTGCTAGCCGCGCCTACCGCTTACGGGTGATGAACGGCTCGAACGCTCGCATTTATAAGCTAGGCTGGGATGATGGCACACCGATCACTGTCATAGGTACGGATGGTGGCTTATTAGAAGCACCCCATACACTGCCGTATGTCATGCTGGCACCGGGCGAACGGCTGGATATTTGGGCCGATTTCAGCGGTCGTGAGCTGGGTTCGCAACTGGTTATGCGCAGCTTGGCATTTTCTGGGGCACTGCCAAAAATGGGCATGATGATGCAGCATGGTGGCCTGCCGATGGGCAGCGAATACCCTATTTTTACCGTTACAGTTAACCAGAAAACCAGCGACAGCCCCAAATTGCCCGGCCAATTGTCCACTTTTACACGCTATAAAACCAGCGATACCGCCAACCCAGAAAAACCCGTGCCAATCGGCATTTCTGAAGGCCCGATGAGCATGTTGTTGAACGGCCGCCCTTATGCCTATAACGAACCGCAAGATTTTGAGCGCATTAAGCTAGGCAGCATTCAACTGATGGAGATATTCCATGCCCACGGCGGTGGTCACAGTATGGGCAGCGGCGATACCACCGAAAGCACTGAGGATGCGGACGAGCAGCATAGCATGATGGGTGGTATGGGCGGTCGGCATGGCAGAATGGGGATGGGGGGGATGCGGCATGGTAATATGGGTGGCATGATGGGTATGGGCATGATGATGAGCATGGCTCATCCTATCCATTTGCATGGGCAACAGTTCCAGATCATAAGCCGCAGTGTGGGTGATGATGCCGGAGAAGCTTATGCCAGTGTCCGCGAAGGCTTTATCGACACCGGCCTTAAAGACACCGTGTTGGTCATGCCGGGCGAGAAAGTGCGTATCATCAAGCCGTTCCAAGATTTCAAAGGCTTGTTTATGTACCATTGCCATAATCTTGAACATGAAGATATGGGCATGATGCGGGAGTTTTTGGTTGGATAGGCAGTAAGTTATGTAATGGTTAAATGGGCTTTTAAATAAAACAGCTTGACTTAACATTGAGTTGCTAAGGGGGCTTCGGCTAGGCTCAGCCAACACCGTTTGATTGCTAAGTGTAGCCAAAACACCTTGGCTGAGCCTAGTAGCCGAAGCCCCCAGTTAAACCTAAGCCGTCAGTTTTTTGTATTTAAGCCGTTTAGGGTTGTCAGCATCGCTGCCCAGGCGGCGGTGGCGGTCGGCTTCGTAATCTTCGTAATTGCCTTCAAACCAAACCACTTGGCTATCGCCTTCAAAAGCCAAGATATGGGTGGCGATACGGTCCAAAAACCAGCGGTCATGCGAAATGACCACCGCGCAACCGGGAAAGGCCAATAAGGCATCTTCCAGGGCGCGCAAGGTTTCCACGTCCAAATCGTTGGTGGGTTCGTCAAGCAACAGCACGTTGCCACCACTTTTCAGCAGTTTTGCCAAATGCACACGGTTGCGCTCGCCGCCGGACAAGTTGCCGATGATTTTTTGTTGGTCGCCGCCTTTAAAATTAAAACGCCCTAGGTAAGCCCGTGATGGGGTTTCGTATTTGCCAACGGTGATCACGTCCAAACCATCGGACACTTCTTCCCAAACTGTTTTGCGGGCATCCATATCATCACGCAACTGGTCAACGTAGGCTATTTGTACCGTTTGGCCCAGTGCCATTGTGCCGGAATCGGGTTGTTCCAAACCCGCCATCATGCGGAATAACGTGGTTTTACCGGCACCGTTCGGGCCGATAATGCCAACAATGCCGCCAGGGGGTAGTTTAAAACTTAAATTGTTGATCAACAAACGCTCACCAAAGGCTTTGCTGATGTTGTCGGCTTCGATCACCACATCGCCCAGACGTGGCCCAGGCGGAATGTAAATTTCTTGGGTTTCGTTGCGTTGTTGCACTTCCACCGAGGCCAATTCTTCAAATTTTGCCAAACGCGCTTTACTTTTGGCGTGGCGGCCTTTAGGATTGGAGCGCACCCATTCCAGCTCTTGTTTCATGGCTTTTTGGCGGTTGCTTTCCTGTTTTTCTTCAATCAACAGGCGGTTGCTTTTTTGCTCTAGCCAACTGGAGTAATTGCCTTCCCACGGGATGCCGGAGCCACGATCCAGTTCTAAAATCCAACCCGCCACGTTATCCAGGAAATATCTATCATGAGTGACTGCCACCACGGTACCGGCATAGTCATGCAGAAACCTCTCCAGCCAAGCGACGGATTCGGCGTCCAAATGGTTAGTAGGTTCGTCCAACAGCAGCATGTCGGGATTGGACAGCAACAGGCGGCATAAGGCAACCCGGCGTTTTTCGCCACCCGACAGCTTAGTGACATCAGCATCCCAGTCCGGTAAGCGCAAGGCATCCGCCGCCACTTCCAATTTGCGGTCTAAATTATGACCATCACAGGCACTGATAATATCTTCCAGACGCGCTTGGTCTGCCGCCAGTTTGTCAAAATCGGCATCTTCAGCGGCATAAGCAGCATAGACTTCATCCAGTTGTTGTAACGCCAGTTTGACCTCAGCAACGGCTTCTTCCACATTGCCGCGCACGGTTTTGTTCGGATCCAGTTGTGGTTCTTGCGCCAGGTAGCCGATATTGATGCCTTTCAACGGAATGGCCTCGCCTTCTATCTCTTTGTCCAAACCTGCCATAATTTTTAGCAGGGTGGATTTACCGGAGCCGTTCAAGCCTAGCACGCCTATTTTTGCGCCTGGGAAAAACGACAGGGAGATGTCTTTAAGGATGTATTTTTTGGGTGGGATGATTTTTCCGACCCGGTTCATGGAATAAATGTATTGCGCCATAGTGTTTTGCCACCCCTCGTGTTGGCTTTTTGGAGAATAATTACAAATAATGATAACCCGCTAAAGCCTATTATGGCATGTTTGGGGCAAGTGAAAAGTTGTCTGTCCGCAATGTATCTGTGTTGAGAGGCCGTTTTCACCTATCATATCTTTTGAAAACTCAAAAAAGCCAAGGGCTTTGCCGGTTGCCCCAACCTTGGAAAAGTTGCCGGTTATTGGCAATTAACAGAAAATGTCTGCTTAACTTTAGGCTGTAATAAAAAACTATTTTTTCACCGATGCCGAAAATCCGGCGTTGTTGATGGCTTTAAGAACGGAAGCTTCATTAAAGTTACCTTTCACAAGGCACGATCTTTTGCTAATGGAGGCTGTTTGAACGCCAACAACAGATTTAACCGCTTCTTCTATTGCTGCAGAACATCCACCACAGCAATTATGAAAACCGACAAATTCTGCATTTGATGATTTTCCCTCCATTGATGCAGTTTTTATTGCAACTTGATTGTTGTCGCTTTTTCCATAAAATCCGGCGTTAGCAACCGCATCTACTGCGGCTTGTACGACTGTATCGTCGTTAGCAGAAATGGCAACGCTATAGGTATCGCGGTCTACGCTTACGTTGGCGCCTTTGACGCCAAGCACAGCATGTTCAATCGCTTCTTGGCAAGTCACACAGCAGATATGAACGTCGCTCAGAGTAAGCTTAGTCACAGCAAATGCTGCATTAGATAATAAATACAAAGTGACCAAGATGAAACTTCTTAAATTTTTGCTCATTGATTATCTCCAATTGATTTTAAAAATGAATGGGTCAAGTGTTAAACCCCTTTCAATAGCAGCACATAATCAAGGTATGGTGTTTTTATTTAAACCTGAATCCGTGACATTAAATCACAAGAATGCCTCTATACGCATGATTTAAAAGGCATAATTTAGTAAAATAGGCTCAATATCTTTTCACCCATTGAGTGAGCCATGAAACATTTTATCCTTGGACAATCCGAAACGGAA
>CAJAWH010000134.1 GCA_903945605.1 uncultured Methylococcaceae bacterium
AAAACCGTGCGTAAATTACCCTACGGCCCATTTCCACAATCGATTTGTATTGCCCCATAAGGTGAACTGCCGATATTTCGGATACCTGTTGGGCCAATGACTATTCAAAACGTATTTAACCAGGAATCCCCATGACAAGCAGCCAACAACGCGCCGAACTACAACGCCAAATTTGGCAAATTGCCAATGATGTGCGTGGCTCGGTCGATGGCTGGGACTTTAAGCAGTATGTGCTAGGCACTTTGTTCTATCGTTTTATTAGCGAAAACTTTGCCAGTTACATTGCAGGCGGTGATGAAGGTGTCAACTATGCCAAGCTGCCCGACGATGTGATTACCGCAGCAATCAAAGACGATGCCATAAAAACCAAAGGTTATTTCATCTACCCCAGCCAGTTGTTTGCCAACATTGCCGCCAATGCCAACAAGAACGAAAACCTGAACACCGATTTAGCCGCCCTATTTTCCGCCATTGAAAGCTCGGCTAATGGCTACCCGTCGGAATTGGACATTAAAGGCTTGTTTGCCGACTTTGACACCACCAGTAATCGCCTAGGCAACACCGTTGCCGATAAAAACACCCGCTTGGCCGCCGTATTGAAAGGCGTGGAAAGACTCAGCTTTGGCAATTTTGAGGACAGCCCTATCGACCTGTTTGGCGATGCCTACGAGTTTTTAATCTCTAATTATGCCGCCAATGCCGGTAAATCCGGTGGCGAATTTTTTACCCCACAACACGTGTCCAAGCTGATTGCCCAATTGGCCATGCATCAGCAAAAAACCGTCAATAAAATTTACGACCCCGCCGCCGGTTCAGGCTCATTATTGTTACAAGCCAAAAAACACTTTGATACCCATATCATTGAAGAAGGTTTTTTTGGCCAAGAAATCAACCACACCACCTATAACCTGGCGCGTATGAATATGTTTTTGCACAACATTAATTACGACAAATTTAATATTGCGCTGGGCAACACCCTGCTGGACCCGCATTTTAGCGATGACAAACCGTTTGATGCCATCGTGTCCAACCCGCCCTATTCGGTCAACTGGATTGGCAACGATGACCCCACCCTGATTAATGATGAACGCTTTGCCCCCGCCGGTGTGTTGGCGCCCAAATCCAAAGCCGATTTTGCTTTTGTGCTGCACAGCTTAAGTTATTTGTCCAGCAAAGGCCGCGCCGCCATTGTCTGCTTCCCCGGTATTTTTTACCGGGGCGGTGCCGAGCAGAAAATCCGCCACTATTTGCTAGATAACAACTATGTCGAAACCGTTATTGCGTTAGCGCCCAACCTGTTTTTTGGCACCTCCATTGCCGTCAATATCTTGGTGCTTTCCAAACACAAAACCGACACCAAAACCCAGTTTATCGATGCCAGCAGTTTGTATAAAAAAGAAACCAATAACAACACGCTCACCGATGCACACATCGGGCAAATTATGGCAGCGTTCGATAATAAAAAGGATGTTGAGCATTTTGCCAAATCGGTGGAATACGCCGCGATAGCCGCCAACGACTACAACCTATCGGTCAGCTCTTACATAGCAGCCAAAGACACCCGCGAAGTGATAAATATCACTCAGCTGAATGCCGAGCTGAAAAGCACGGTGGCGAACATTGACCGGTTACGCGCCGACATTGATACCATTGTTGCGGAGATTGAGGGCGATATCGCATGATCTTAGAAAATAAGTTAAACATCACCCATCAGGTTGAGCTGGCAAAAGCTGAAGAAAAAATCAGCAAGCAAAAAGCCAAGCAGCTTTTTGACTCTGGCGATATAGCCAACGTGGAAGTTGGCACATTTGCTGGACTTGCTGTTATTCATACTTATTTGTTTGAGGATATTTATGACTTTGCAGGCAAAATCCGCACAGTGAATATCGCCAAAGGTAATTTCCGTTTCGCGCCGCTGATGTATCTACAGCCATCACTGGCGCATATCGACACTCTACCGCAAAGCACAGTTGATGAAATTATCGAAAAATATGTAGAGATGAACATTGCCCACCCTTTTCGCGAAGGCAACGGACGTGCCATGCGCATCTGGCTTGACCTGATGCTCAAAACAGAAATCAAACAAGTGGTGGATTGGAATTTAGTGGATAAGGATGATTATCTCTCCGCCATGCAGCGCAGTGTGGTGAAAGATATTGAGATTAAAGTCTTACTGAAACAAGCCCTCACGGATCAAATTAATGACCGTGC
>CAJAWH010000135.1 GCA_903945605.1 uncultured Methylococcaceae bacterium
CCCCCCCCCCCGCACTTTCATCCTGTCTGAGCAACTATCTGGGAACCAATCATGGAGAGTGACAGTTTGCGGGTGTTGATTATTGATGATAGCCCGGAAGACCGGGAGATCATGCAGCGGCTGATGCAGAATGGCCCGTACGGGCGCTTCCAGTTCGACAGTGCCGAAACAGGGGCCGCCGGATTACGCGCCTGCCTGGACAGCGGGTCAGGACTGCCCGATTGCATTCTGCTCGATTATCATCTGCCTGACTATGAAGCACCGGAATTTCTGGCTGCATTGGGTGCGCCACCCTTGCTGGCCTGTCCGGTAGTGGTGGTGACTGGTGTTGCCGATGGCTTGGATGGCGCGGGTCTGCTCCGGCTGGGCGCACAGGATTTTATCAGCAAAACTTGGATGAATCCGCAAAGTTTGACCCGAGCCGTAGAGAACGCTGTCGAGCGTTACAAGCTAATGCAGACCCTCCGCAATAATGAACAGTTTCTGCTCAATATCCTCAATGTCAGCCCTATTGCCATCAGGATCACCCATCGGCAGGGACGCGAGCTGGCATTTTTTAACCCGGCCTTTGGCAAGCTCTTTACGAATTTTGAGCATTTGGCTGACAACCCCGCAGCATTTTATGCCAATTATGCCAATTATGCCAACCAGGAAGATTACTGGGAAATAGAAGCGGAAATAAAGCGTGGCAATAGCATCATCAATCGTCCGGTTGAATTTTTTAATCCTGAAAACGAATCAACTATCTGGACACTGGCATCCTTTATGCCGATGCAGTTCCAGGGGCGGGAAGCCAAGCTGGCCTGGTTTTACGATGTTACTGAGCTGGTGGCAATGCGCAATCATTTGTCTCGGCAACTGGAGCTCCAGCAGCAGGTGGAGGAAGCCTTGCGCTTAGCCAGTGCCGAAGAACACGCCATTTTGGATTCGGCAACCTCCGGCATCGTGCATATCAAGGGTGATCTGATCCAACACTGCAACCGCAAGCTGGAAGAAATTTTTGGTTACGCCACAGGGGAGCTCAATGGGCAATCAACGCGGCTCTGGTATCCTGAACAAATTGACTATGAAACAGGCGTTCTGCCAGTGTATAGGGCGATCGAGGTAGGCTCGTTCGATCGCCTCGAACAGCAGCTCATCCGTAAGGACGGCAGCCAGTTTTGGGCGCGGCTTTCTGGAAAAGCCCTCTATAGTGACGCGCCTGAACACGGGCTGGTTGCGATCATTGATGATATTTCACTGGAATACCAAGCCACCGAAGCCTTGATTCATGCCAAGCAAATGGCCGAGGAAGCAACGCGCCTCAAATCGGCTTTTCTGGCCAATATGAGTCATGAAATCCGCACACCTATGAATGGCGTGTTAGGCATGTTGGAGTTGCTACGCGAAACGGCGATGACCCCTAGCCAACGTAATTGGGTGGAAACAGCCTATGAATCAGGCGAGGCTTTGCTGGATATCATTAACGATATTCTTGACTTGACCAAGTTGGAGTCGGGCAGTTTTACAGTAGAAGCAGTTGAGTTTAATCTGGTTGACTTGGTTGAAGACATTTGCGCGTTACTGGCCAATCGGGCCCATGCCAAGGGGTTGGAGTTGAACTGCTTGTTGCCTGTCTCCCTGCCGTTGCTTTGGCGCAGCGATCCCTTGCGTATCAGGCAAGTGCTGATTAATTTGATTGGTAACGCCATTAAGTTTACCGAACAGGGCGAAGTTTGCGTGACCATCAGCCAGTCGTCAGTTGCGGCTGGTGCTGATGGTATGGAAGCACTGCGTTTTGAAATCCGCGATACCGGAATCGGCATTCCGAAGGAAGCGCAGCAGCGTTTGTTTAAGCGCTTTAGTCAGGTGGATAGTGATGCTTCACGCCGCTTTGGCGGCTCCGGGCTGGGCCTGTCCATCAGCAAAAAATTGGTGGAGCTGTTGGGTGGCACTATTGGCGTGGACAGCGCGGTGGGCCAAGGTGCCTGTTTTTGGTTTGCCCTACCACTCATGCCAGTTGAAAGCGAGCCGGGGCCGGCCTTCAGTTACGACCTGTCCGGTAAACGTGTGCTGATTGTTGATGACAATGCCACCAACCGTAAAATTCTGGACGCTTATATGGAGCTGTGGGGATTGCAGGTTAGCGAACTTGATGGCGGCGGCGCGGCGCTGATACACTTGCAAGGTTCAGCGTTGCAGGGAACGGGCTACGATTTAATGCTGCTGGATATGCAAATGCCGGGAATGGACGGAATTACTTTGGCAAAATATCTGTCCCAAATACCCGCATTAGCGAAGCTGCCGATAATTTTATTATCATCGGGTGATCAGTTTGATCACGCCGCTTATCAAGGCACCGGGATTGTCCAGCGCTTACTTAAACCCGTGCGGCAAATGCAGCTGTATGATGCTATAACCCATGCCCTACAGGGCATTCCAGCCGCCGTTATCAAGACACCGCCGCCAGTTAATCAACTGCCCAGTTATCAGGGCAAAAAAGTGCTGGTGGTGGAAGATAACAAGATCAATCAAAAAGTCATTTTGTCCAAGTTGGCCAAATTCGATATTGTTGCTGAGGTGACGGAAAACGGTCAGCTTGCCTTGGATAAATTGGCGCACTGCAGTTACGATTTAATATTTATGGATTGTCACATGCCGGTTATGGATGGCTATGCCGCCACCCGTGAACTGCGGCTGATGGAAAGCCAGCAAGATTTAGCCCGTCAAACCGTGATAGCACTGACCGCCAACGCAATGGCTGGCGAGCGGGAGACGTGTTTGGCGGCGGGGATGGATGATTATTTATCCAAACCGATAAATTCCGAACTATTAATGGCCATACTGGCGGAACGGTTAGGTGGGCAACACGCTGCTGAATTGGGGCAAATTTAGTTACCGCGACAATTCTAAACTTTAGCTGGGTGGTGGGTCGCCTAGCGGCGAATCTATCACTATTAAGTTTTGGCGCATTTTATGCTTGCCATTACGTTATATACTTAAACTCATAACGTAAGGGGCAGGGTAATGCTATTGGAAATGCATATTTCAATGCGGCGCGGCAATTTTGATTTGACCACCGACTTGTCAATCCATGATGAAAGCATGGGCTTGATTGGTCGTTCTGGTGCCGGTAAAAGCACCCTTCTTGGGTTGTTGGCGGGAACGCTGATGCCGGAATCGGGGCGGATTGTGTTGGACGGAAAAATCTTGTTTGATAGCGGCAAGGGTATTATGGTGCCGAGGGAGCAGCGGCCTATTGGTGCGGTGTTGCAAGATGACCGTTGGCAATCCGATGAAACGGTAAAGGACGGGCTGTTTGTGGCGTATGAGCGTACGCTGAAAAAGCGCCGCACTTTAAAGCCCAAGCGCTTGATTGAGTTTCTCGATATTGGGCATTTGTTGGGGCAGCCCATGGGGCATTTGTCAGCAGGTGAACTGCAACGGGTGTTATTGGCGAAAGCGTTGCTTAAATCGCCGGTCTTGTTATTGCTGGATGATCCTTTGGCTAGCATGGGGTATTTTGCCAATGCCGTGTCACCGTTTTTAAAGCGTGTGCGTAGTGAATTGAATTTGCCATTGTTTTATGCCAGCCACACGTTAGGTGATATTGTCCAGTTCAGCGATAAAATTGTCGTGGTGGCTGATGGCAGGGCCATTCCGGTTGGTCTGATAACGGAATTGCTGCAAAACGGCGAGCTGATCCAAAAAATTGGCCTAGGATTGATTGAGAACAATATACCGGCTAGGGTGACGGCGCATGACATTTTGGACGGTTGTACGTTGGCAAAGACCTATGGCATTGAGTTGGTGTTGCCCTTGCGCGGTGATTTGCCTTTAGGTTCTTGGGTCACGGTCAGTATTCCTGCCAATGAAATTGCCTTATCACGCACTTATTTGTCGGGCATTTCAATACAAAACCAAGTCAAAGGCCAAGTGTGTGCGCTAATCCCTTACGGTAATGGTATGTTGGTGCAAATTGATTGCGGTAAGACTTGGTTGGCGGGCATTACTTTAAGAGCCTGCCGTGATATGAATCTGCAAGAAGGCGACACTATTTATTGTTTGGCAAAAACCCAGGCATTCTCTTATTGTCCGCAAGAATCACCCGATGATTTGAGCCGGTTGTTCAACTAATCTTTTACGATAAAACACCCCGGCAGTATGTCAAGATGCCGACAAGCCGTAACTGACTTGTCGCATTTGATACAGAAAAGCTTGGGGTAAGGGGAAGTTGCCTATACAAGTTAACCCGTAAGATGAGTCAAATGTAGGGTGGTTTCGCGCTAGCAAACCACCTTTTTGACGGTTCGGCTTATTAAAACCGTAATAACCCGCACCGCATTGGCTTCGTTGTGGTGGATTGCCTAGCGGCGAATCCACCCTACAATTTACTCACCTTGCTGGGTAGTGGTTGTTTTATATGAGCTTTACGTCTTGTTAATGGTTACAGTGTAACCAACCAATCGCGATTCCATCAAACCTTGGTTTGTGCGATCAGCTTGGCTATGGCCATTTTTGCTAGGTCACTTAGGCCGCTGCCGCCTTGCTGGTAATGGTTGATGATGTCATGGCGCATTCTGGGCTCCCAGCCTCTCATGATATGTTTGGCCACACCGTCGGCTGCCAATTCTTTATCAGGGTCGGCGTTAAAAAAATTGCTGATGTCATTAGCCATTTTAATAAGATTGTCTATTTTGTTCATGCTGCGTTTTAAAAATTATGGGGTAGGTGAGTGGGTCAAGCGTTGTGGATGGGTGTAGATGACGTGTTGGTCTTCGCGGGCGAAGCCAATCAGTGTCAGTCCTGCTTCATTGGCCAAACGGATGGCCAAGCCTGTGGGGGCGGATATGGCGACCAAGAGTGTCACGCCGACAAAAGCCGCTTTCTGCACCATTTCGTAACTGGCACGGCTGGTGACTATAATAAACCCCCCCGCCACATCTTCGCCATTGCGGGTTAGCCAGCCAATCAGTTTATCTAATGCATTGTGCCTGCCGACATCTTCGCGTAGTTGCTTGACACCTTGTTGGGGGGTTGCCCAGGCGGCGGCATGGACGGAACCGGTCAATTGGTTCAGCCGTTGGTGCTGTTTAAGGGCGTTAAGGGCGGACTGCAATTGTGCTGATGACAGGCTAAGGTCACCGTATACGGCATCGGGTTGGCGAATGGCTTGTTTGAGTGTGCTGGCCCCGCATAAGCCGCAGCCCGTGCGACCGGTCAAATTACGGCCTTTTTCGGACATGCATTGGAAGCGTTCATCAGGTATTTTAATCTGTATCTCAATGCCGTTGGAACGGTTGTACAGATGGGTGGACAACAGTTCTTGGGGGGTGTGGATAATGCCTTCGGTCAAACTGAAACCTAAGGCAAATTCTTCCAGATTAGTCGGCGAGGCCAGCATGACCACATGCGGGATGCCATTATAAATTAACGAGATGGGCACTTCTTCGGCAATAAAGTCTTGCCTGATGGAACGTTGGCCATTGTGCCAACGTTCCACGGTGCTTTGCAAGTAACTCGGCCAACCTAAATCTGCTGCTAACGACTGCAAGATTGCAGGATCGTTAGCCATTAGCCATGCCTTGCTCGAGCAGTTCCAATTGGTTTTCAGAAAACTTTTGGTATTCCTGTTGCCATTCAGAATGTTGGCTAACTTTGCTGACTTGGACTGCGGTCACTTTATATTCTGGGCAGTTGGTCGCCCAGTCTGAGTTGTCAGTGGTGATGACATTCGCCCCTGATTCGGGGAAATGGAAGGTGGTGTACACTACGCCCGGTTGCACCCGCTCACTGATCAGCGCCCGCAACACGGTTTCACCGGCACGGCTTTTGATGCCTGCCCAATCGCCATTTTTTAGGCCACGGTCTTCGGCATCATGGGGGTGTATTTCCAACCGGTCTTCCGAATGCCAAGCATTGTTGGCGGTACGGCGGGTTTGTGCGCCCACGTTGTATTGCGACAAAATGCGTCCGGTGGTTAATATCAACGGGAATTTTTGGTTGGTGCGTTCGGCGGTGGCTACAAATTCTGTCAACATAAACAGCCCTTTGCCATTGTCACGCATAAAGGTTTCGGTATGCATGATCGGTGTGCCGACGGGTGTTTGTTCATTGCAAGGCCATTGCACACTGCCCAATTCATCAATTTTTTCGTAGCTGACACCGCTAAAACTTGGTGTCAGGCTGGCAATTTCTGCCATGATTTCTGATGGGTGGCTGTAGTTCATGGGATAGCCCATGGCGTTGGACAGCAGTTGGGTCACTTCCCAGTCTTGGTAACCCGCCAGTGGGGTCATGACTTTTCTGACCGGAGAGATACGCCGTTCGGCATTGGTGAAAGTGCCGTCTTTCTCAAGGAAAGAAGCGCCCGGCAAGAACACATGGGCAAACTTGGCGGTTTCGTTCAGGAAGATGTCTTGTACCACCACACATTCCATAGCCCTTAATGCAGCGAGGACGTGTTGGGTATCGGGGTCAGATTGGGCAATGTCTTCCCCTTCAATGTACATGCCCATAAAAGTCTTATCAAGGGCAGCATCGAACATGTTGGGGATACGCAAGCCGGGTTCCGGGCTAAGCTCCGCTTGCCACGCTTGTTGGAACAGGGCGCGGGTGTTGGCGTCTGACACATGACGGTAGCCAGGGTATTCGTGCGGGAACGAACCCATATCACACGAACCTTGTACGTTGTTTTGACCGCGTAATGGATTAACGCCCACGCCGTCACGGCCCAAGTTGCCGGTTGCCATGGCCAGATTAGCAATGCCGATGACCATGGTTGAACCTTGGCTGTGTTCGGTCACGCCCAAGCCATAGTAGATGGCCCCGTTGTTGGCGGTGGCATAAAGCCGTGCCGCTGCACGGACATCAGCGGCTGGTACACCGGTGATGGCTTCGCTGTTTTCGGGTGAATGGTAGTCTTGGGTTATGAAGGTTTTCCATTTTTCAAAAGAGGCCACGTCACAGCGTTCGAGGGCGAAGGTTTCGTCCATCAGGTTTTCTGTGACGACCACATGCGCCAAGGCGTTAATGATTGCCACATTGGTGCCGGGGCGCAATTTTAGGTGGTAGCTGGCTTTAATGTGCGGGCTGTTGCTGACCAAGTCAATTTCACGGGGATCGACGACAATCAGTTTGGCACCTTGGCGCAAGCGTTTTTTCATCATTGAGCCAAATACTGGGTGACCATCAGTAGGGTTAGCCCCGATCACTAAAATGACATCCGATTTCATCACCGAGTCAAAATCTTGGGTGCCTGATGATTCGCCAAAAGTCTGTTTTAGGCCATAGCCGGTCGGTGAATGGCAAACACGGGCGCAGGTGTCAACGTTATTGTTGCCAAAACCGGCACGGATCAGTTTTTGCACCAGATAGGCTTCTTCATTAGTGCAACGTGAAGATGTGACACCACCAATGGAGTCTTTGCCGTATTTGGCCTGGATACGTTTGAATTCTGAAGCGGCGTGGTTGATTGCCTCTTCCCAACTGACTTCTTGCCAAGCATCTTTGATGCTGGCGCGGATCATCGGTTTGGTGATGCGGTCTTTATGAGTGGCGTAACCGAAGGCAAATCGGCCTTTGACACAAGAATGGCCGTGGTTGGCTTTGCCGTCTTTATGCGGCACCATGCGGATGACTTGTTCGCCTTTCATTTCGGCACGGAACGAGCAGCCAACGCCACAATAGGCGCAAGTGGTGACAATGGCATGTTCCGGTTGACCGTGGTCAATGACTGACTTTTCCATTAAGGTGGCGGTCGGGCAGGCTTGCACACAGGCACCACAGGACACACATTCCGAGTCCATGAAGGCTTGGTTCTGGCTGGGTGATACTTTGGAGTCAAAGCCACGACCATCTAGGGTGAGTGCAAACGTGCCTTGGGTTTCTTCACAAGCGCGGACACAGCGTGAGCAGACAATGCATTTGCTGGGGTCAAAGCTGAAATAAGGGTTGCTTTCGTCCTTTACGGCGTGCAAATGTGTTTCAACGGGGTTATAACGCACTTCGCGCAAGCCCACCGCCCCTGCCATATCTTGTAATTCGCAGTCACCGTTGGCGGCACAGGTCAGGCAGTCCAGTGGGTGATCAGAAATGTACAGTTCCATAATGCCCCGGCGGACATCGGCTAGCCTGGGGTTTTGTGTGCAGACCTTAAGCCCTTCGGCAACGGGTGTGGTGCACGAGGCCGGCATACCGCGTCCGCCTTCGATCTGCACCACGCACAGGCGGCACGAGCCGAACGGTTCAATACTGTCGGTGGCGCACAGTTTGGGGATGTCTATGCCAATGCTGGCTGCCGCTCTCATGATGGAAGTGCCTACAGGGGCGGTGACTGCAAATCCGTCAATTTCCAGCGATACCGTTTGGCCTTCGGTGCTGGCAGGGGTGCCAAAATCTTGTTCTTTATTAATGCTCATGATTGATTCCTCGCGTCATAGTTCAGGCCACCTGGGCAGGTTCATCAATACCGAAATCTTTCGGGAAGTGATTTAAAGCACTCAGGACAGGGTAGGGGGTCATGCCGCCTAATGCACAAAGCGAGCCGTTGAGCAGGGTATTGCACAGGTCGCGCAATAGCTTGGCGTTGTATTCCACATTGTGGCCGTTGATGATTTCATCCATCACTTCATAGCCACGCGTGGAACCGATGCGGCAGGGTGTGCATTTGCCGCATGATTCTATGGCACAAAACTCCATGCTATATTTGGCCATCTTTGCCATATCTACGGTGTCGTCAAAAACAACCACGCCACCGTGTCCCAACACGGTCCATTGTGCCGCAAAAGCTTCGTAATCCAAGGGGGTGTCAAATTGTGATTCAGGCAGATAAGCGCCTAACGGGCCACCCACTTGCACGGCTTTGATAGGCCGTCCAGAGGCTGAACCGCCACCGAAATCGTACAGCAATTCACGCAGGGTCAGCCCGAATGCCAGTTCGACCAAGCCCGCGTGCTTGATGTTGCCGGCTAATTGCAACGGTAAAGTGCCGCGTGAACGGCCCATGCCAAAATCGCGGTAATAGTCGCCGCCTTTATCGAGGATAATGGGTACGGAAGCCAGTGAAATGACGTTGTTGACCACGGTGGGCTTGCCGAATAGACCACGGATGGCGGGTAGTGGGGGCTTAAAGCGAACCAAGCCGCGTTTGCCTTCCAAGCTTTCCATTAACGAGGTTTCTTCGCCACAAATATAAGCGCCAGCACCCAAACGGACTTCAAGATGGAAGGTTTTGCCGCTGCCTTGGATGTCCTCGCCCAGATAACCGACCTGATAAGCGTTGGCAATGGCGGTGTTCAAGGCAATATGGGCGTGCGGATATTCAACGCGCAAATAAATATAGCCTTGGGTTGCCCCCACCGCGATACCGGCGATGGTCATCCCTTCAATCAACACAAACGGGTCGCCTTCCATGACCATGCGGTCAGAAAAAGTGCCGGAATCGCCTTCGTCGGCGTTGCAGATAATATATTTTTGATCTGCATCAGTGTTTAACACGGTGTTCCATTTGATACCGGTCGGAAAGGCCGCACCACCGCGTCCGCGCAAGCCCGAATCGGTCACTGCTTTGACAATGTCCGCTTGGCTCATGGCTAAGGCATGAGCAAGCCCCCGGTAACCGTCATAGGCCAAGTAGTCGTCCAAGCAGGTGGGGCTGGTTTTGCCGATACGGGCAAACGTGAGCCTTTGCTGCTTTTTCAAATAAGGTAGGTCTTCAACAATGCCCAGTGACAAGGCATGTGTGCCGCCTTGCAGGAAATTGGCATCAAATAGGCTGGTGACATCGCTGGCCTGTACTGGGCCATAGCCGACGCGGCCTTGTCCGGTGACTACTTCCACTAAGGGCTCCAACCAGTACATGCCAAAAGAACCGTTGCGGACTAAGCGGATGCTGAGGCCACGCCGTTCGGCTTCGGCTGTGATGGCTTTGGCAACACGGTCGGCACCTAAAGAGACTGCGCTAGAATCATTGGGGACATAAACGGTGATGGTCATGCTGATGGCTCCAATTCGGCTTGTTCTAATTCGGCAAGTGCTGAGTCAAATGAATCCGCTGATACGCGTCCATAGATGTCATGGCCAATTTGCATGGCGGGCGAGCAGGCGCAATTGCCCAAACAATACACGGGTTCGAGGGAAAATTTGCCATCAGCGGTGGTTTCATGAAAATCAATGCCCAGCTTTTGTTTGGCGTGGGTTCCCAAGGCTTCACCGCCCATAGCTTGGCATGATTCGGCACGGCACAGGTGGATGGTGTGTTGTCCGGGCGCTGTGGTGCGGAAATAATGATAAAAACTGATCACACCATGCACTTCCGCCCGCGATAGGCTGAGCGCTTTGGCGATATCCGGCACGCATTCAGGCGGCACATAGCCAATGGCATCTTGGATGCCATGCAATATGGGCAATAGCGCCCCGGGTTTGTCTTTTAGTGCGCTAGTGATTTCGTTCACCAGCGCCTGCGTGTCGACGGCTGCTGTCATTGTTGTCTCGCTATGATGAGTCCTTGCTTAGAAATAGCCCTGCTTGTAATGGCTAGGAAGCTATAAATTTGAGCTAGCATAACACAACATAATTTAACTGTAAAAATGCTTAAGGCAAGGTTTATGGAAGTCCAGGGCCAATACTTTTTGTACCATCTTAATGAGGAAAGCAATGGCTTTGTCGCCGGTGTCCCCCATTAAGGCTATTAG
>CAJAWH010000136.1 GCA_903945605.1 uncultured Methylococcaceae bacterium
CTTGGCCACCATTGCCCCCTTACCCAGCATAGATAAAGCTTTGGCAATCACCAGCGGGCCTTCAAAGGCAATAAAAGCGACATCAAGCACTTCACCAATGCTTTTGCCTAGCTTCGCACAATCATCATTTCCTTCAGACGTTTGGGTCATTGGCGGTAATTTTTGTTGGGCTATGGCTTCGCGCCCGGCGCGTAATGCGCTTAATTTTTGTACCGATTGCTCTAAATCAACAACGGGCAAGGCGTTGTGTCTGGCTTGGTCGGCTTCGCCCCGTTGTTGTTGCAATGCCAGTTCAGCTTGTAAAGCACCCAAGCGGCTGGAGTCGATAAAATCATCCAGCCCAATAGCGGCGGGCGGCGGCAGGCGCAAGTCAAATTGCTGGATGTCGAGGGCGGGCAAGTCTAATTGCCCGTAACTGCCTGATAGGGTAGTTAAGGCATCGGCAACCGCAAGCAATCTTTTTTGCAGGTGCTGATATGCTGATTCAATGAGTCCTTGCCTAGCGTCAGAATGCGTGATTTCGGGCAAATCATTCAGTTCGCTGTTGAGCTGTGTACGTTGTTCGGCTGTTAATAGTTGCGCATCTTGTTCAAGTTGTGCTTGGTCTTGGTTGCCGCGCTCGTATAAGTCACTTTTGATGGTCAAGAGCGTTTGCCGTTGGTTTAGCAATTCGGCGTGTAGGGCGTTATAGCTTTCAACACTGTTGGCTTCGCAAATGACTTGTTCGGCCTTGAGTTGGCCTAGGGCATTGCGTAATAGCGGCAATAATTCGGCATGGAAACGCTGCTCACGAATAGTGCCGATGTCTTGTTGTGTGCGTAGTAAAAAGCTGATGATAGCATCACGGCCATGCCCGTGTTTGCTCACGCCAACCAAAGGTAAATCAACACCGGTTTGTTGGGCAATATGCGCTTGCCATTCACTTAAATCGGGGGCTTGTTCGCCGTCTTGTATGGATTGTTCAACCGTGTCCCAGTGCGCAACGGCAATCATCAGGTGTTTGCCGTATTGGCGAATGCGCCGTAAGGTGTTTAAGTCGCCTTGGGTAGCCCCTCGCGCTGACAACAAGTAAATGATGGTGTCGGCTGCGCAAATTTGTGCGTGGGTGTACTCGCTGTGGCGTTGGGAATGGCTGCCTAAGCCAGGCAAATCAATCAGCGTTAAACCGTTTAACCACAGCGCGGGGTAATACAGCACGGAACACAGCGCCTTATCAGGGGCGGCAACGGTATATTCAGCAAATTGCTGTTGGCTAATGGCGATGCTTGTGCCATCAATGTTGATGAGCTCAACCCGCAATTCGGGGGCGTATTCGATAAATGTTGGCAAAGCCGTGGTTTCTTCACGCGCGGTGGGCAATAAGGCTGCACCAAGCAGGGCGTTGATCAAACTGCTTTTGCCGGTGGAAAATTCACCGACCACACAAACCTTTGAACGATTTTGTGAGTTGACGGTGTATTCGGCAATGGCTGTAATTTCAGCGCGTAAAGTGCCGGGCAATCGCTCTAGCGGGTATTGGACAGTATTCATGGTTGCGCCTTAATGGGGTCAGTGGTTGGTCAGGGGCTGCGGGGGATGCCGAAACATCCTGTTCCTCGCCTTCCTACACGCTTCGGGCAAACGGAGTGGTTGTTAGGTTCAGGTTAATTGGCTAATGCGTGTTGGGTAAAACCCATAACGGCATCAAGTTCTTTTTTTGCGGTGAGCAATTCGGTTTTGCGGCGATCAATGTCCGCCTGCCCTTGCTCAAAAAGTGCCAAAACCTCCTCACGTTTTGCTTGTTTGGCGCGTAATGGCTGCATAAATTGTTCCTCGACACAGGCAAGTAACGCGCTAAGTTGGTCATCAAATAACGTCGCGATCATTTGGCTGGCGTTGTTTTCCAAATAGCTAATGCGCTTGTTCAATTCGCCAATAGTGTTGTTTTTTAAATGGCGTAGCGTTTCCGCTATCAGCGCTTGTTTTTCTTTTTCGAGGGCTTGATCATGTTCTTTTTGTTGTTTTTCAAACTTGGCGAGTTTCCGTTCCGCTTTGCGCCTTAATACCTCAGTGGTCTGTATTTCTTTGTGTTTTTCGGCTTCTTCTCGCATGAGCCGCTCCAACACTTGTTCACGGTTTGACAAATCAGCCAAAATATCGCTACGTTGGGCTTGGTATGCTTCGACCGGAGTATAGTCGTATTTGGGCACCCAATCGGCCCCTAAAAAAAACGTCATGAATGCTCCCCGCTTATTAACCTTGTAACTTGTTGGAGAAGGTTGCCCACCTAACTCGTCTAGCTGCCGTTGGGCGCGTTCAAAAGCGGCTTGAGCCGAGCGTAATCTGGGATCATCGGCTGACAGCTCTGCTTTTTTAAGTTCATATTCATGAATTTCTTGCTCTGCCTGTTCTAGGCTGCATGTCAATTCCCATTTTTTGTTTTGGTAATCAATAACGCCCGATAAGTCGAGGGGCAAATCAATGGTGATTTCAGGCAGTTCTATTTTTATACCGGCTAAAGATTTTTCCAACTGTACGCTGTGCTTTTTCATAGCCTCGACATATTCAGTTTTTAAATCATTTAACGCTTTTTCGATTTCCTTCGTTTGTAGTAGCCACGCGTTACTGACAGTATTGGTGACCTGCCGGAATTTTGCTTGCGCTTCGGCAGGTAAGCCAATATTACTATGACCTAAGTCAATTTCACGTTTGATATAGTTTTCGGTAAGCAGAATATCTAATTCATCACGCAACGCCATCATTGGTTGCACTAAGTTTTCGTTAATTTCTTTGGTTAGGATTTTTTTTACACGCTCATGCTCTTCGCGATGTTCGATTGTGGTTTGATGTTGTTCCAATGACTGATTTTTAATTTCTTGGTCCAACAACTCCAGTTCTTTTTGCTGGTATTTAATGTCGCGCTGGTCGTCGATGACGTGAATTTCATCGTCCAAGGCGGTGGCTAACGTTCTCTGAATGCTGCTGAGTTGCTGGAGCGGCTTATAAAAAATTTCTTGTTGCGCTTCGCCCGAATTGCACAAGTCGGCAATTCGTTGGATCAATTGGTCAATGCCTGAGCGTCGCCGAAGCTCTGGCTGGTCTTTGCTTAGCGCCCATTTGGCACTTACGCCCATTAACTGCCCGCTGTCAGTCACTTGTGCCAACTCAGCTTCGGATAAGTCACTTAAATTGGAGCGAAAATGGTCGCGGACAATGTTGAGCTTTTCTTCAACGCGTTCTGCTTCAGGTTTGGCTTTGTCGTGGTCGTCTTCGGGTTCCAGCACCTGATCCCACATATTGACAACAGTTAAAAATTTACGGAAGTGCTGGCGTACGGTGTCTTTTAAAAATGCCCACTCCCGACTATTACCGCCTAATTGCTCAACACTTTGCACCCAAATGGCAATATGCGCCCCGGCAATGGCTTTGCGGGTGATGGCTTCGTGATGGGCAACGACGGATTCCAAACCGGGGGTGTCAATAACGACCAATCCCTTGTTTAACAAGTCATGGGCGGCAAATACGTCAATACTCTGTAATTCGCTGCGGGCAATTTTGTTGTCTTTATCAAGTTCGGTGCCCCATTGTTTCAGCACCTGATCGTTGTCCCAGCTCAATTCCACTGGCGAACGGTCAGGGTCAATAAAATTGAGGGTGATGTATTTTTCATGCGCCCGATCAGGCGGCGGCGATTGCAGGAATGTGTTAATCGCGGTGGTGGCTTCCTTTGCTGAGGGTAATAAATCAATGCCCAGAATGGCATTCACCAAGCGCGATTTGCCGCGCGAAAATTCACCAATCACCACAATGCGTACCTTATCGGATTGCAAACCTTGAATCAGCGGCTCAAAACGTGCATGAGCCGCTTTTAGCTCAGAGCTGGCAAACTGATCAAACAAATGCTGGGTTTTTTTAATATAGTCAATGGCTTTGCTTACACGCGCTTCGCGATCAACAAGGGTTTGGCTTAACAGGTTTGAGTGCGTCATGGCGGCAGCTTATGGATTAGTTTTTAAAAAATGATAATAATCCGCATATTTGGCATCAAGCATTGATACGGAAAGAAGGGTGGCAATCACTTTGGCATGATTGGCTTCGTGCGTTAAGGGTTCTATCGCTTGGCACAGGCAATAAAAATGTGTGTTTGAAAGCGCATTGGCTTGCTGATAATCCGCATTGACTTGGGCAAAAAAATAATCTTGTAAATCGCTCACATTGGTAGGCAATTTGGAAATGGCCTGAACCATTTTTTCGGACAACAAATCAATTGCCCTCAGATTGTTACGCAATTGTGCAAGCCAGTATTGATGCCACCAAACCGCCAAAGGATGCTCGGCATCCAGTCCCAATTCATCAATGGCCTCCGATAAGGGATGCCATTGCCCGACTTGTTTCAGCCAAGCATTGTGAACTTTTTGGCGGCGTTCGTTTTCAGAAAGGCCCAGTAAACGAGTGTTGTTCATATTGGCGACAAATTCGCCACCCTTGTTGAACTGGTCAATAAATGTCACCGCATGTTTTACTAAAGCCAACGATTTTGTTAGCCTAGCTTGGATCAACCAGTTTTGTGGCCAATGCTGTATCCGGTTTGCCCAATCAAACGCCATTGTTGCTTGTTTTTGTTCGGCAATGGGCGCGAAAATAGCCTGCCAAAAGGCTTCTGTGAACACCTCTTGATTGAGTGCTTGCTGTTCTTTGCCAAATTCCACGCACAATACGGTAAGAATGAATTCGTCCTCAATACCAATTTCCTCGGCCAATTGTTGCAAGCGCTCGCTGACCCGCTGTTTTATCGGTTCATATTCACTGGTGGCATCACAACGCGTCACTACGACTATTAAATGGAAACCGTTATAAAAAAAGGCATCACCGTTTTCAACGGCAGAAAATATAGCTTGCAAACGGCTCAAGTCATCTTGGCTATCAACTGCGTTGGCGCGGACAACGTAAACCAAGCTGATGTTGTCCGCCCCGACCAATCCATTAGCCAATGGATTTTCGGCGACGAACGAATCACCGGAATTCCACCCTGGCATATCTTTTAACACCAAACGCTTAATACCCTCTTCGGCACTGCACAAACTGATATTACCCAGTAATAATTTGGGTTCAGGAATTTCCAGGCGCAATTGATGGGTCTCAGCATCAAAACGCATTTGCTGTTCACGGGTTGGAAAACACGTCAAAGTGACGGTATTTTCAGGCTTTTCGTTATCTATTTGTTGCAGGCTAGCAACCTCGCCATAGGTTATTTCCAGTGGCAAAGCGGTTTGTCGTTCTTGCGAGCTAATTGGTAATAACGCCAGTGCAGTTTGATGTTGGCGCAATAACTCCCGCACCAATCTGGACTTGCCTGCTGAGAATGCACCAATAATATGGACGACAGCAAGCTCATCGACTATTTTTTGCGTCATATTGTCGCTAAAGCTTTGTATTCCGCGTTCAACAATGGCACTATTTGTGTCATTTCCAGCAAAACTACTCGCTAACATTTGATCTCCGAAATCATTGACTCATTAATTCACCTGGCCATCATTCCTTGAAGCCCCGCCATGGAATAAAAATCCGACGCGCCGTTATTTAACCAGATTTCCCCCTGCATGGGGTGGTTTTCGTGAATTTTACGGTTCGAAAGCTTTTAGATGCGGTGGTTGGGATAAGCTCACTTTCAGGGGCTTTTCTAATCAGTGGCGGATAGTGATATTCAGTTTATTGAGCATCGCACAACCACATAACCCAAACAACGCACCCGCTTGAAGCGAGTGCGTTGTCCAGCGGACGGGTTACACTTTTTGAACCACCAAATTGTATTTGTTGAACGCATTGCCGTTGTTGCTGTAATCCTTGCCCAGCAGGACAATCAATACAAAATCCCCGACTTCAGCCTGTTGGCGTAGCATCCCGTTGTCCAGATACTCATTGAGTATCGCCGACACCAACTCGCCCGATTCCTGTTCGACGATCACGGTTTTCTGCATTCCGTACCGGTCATGGTGGAAACTGCCAAACCCCTTGATTTGCCCTATCAGCGGGCGGTTGACTTCATGTTTCCAAATGGCCGGTAGCGTCTGCGCCATTTCGTCGCCTGCGGCAATGGCTTTAAGTTTTGAGTAAATGTCGTTTTTGTTCATAATCGTTTGTTTCTCTTTGCAAAGATAATAAAAAACGGCGGAACGGTTAGGTTCATTGCCGCGCATGATGGTCGGGAAAGATTCATTTCGTTTCTGCTTCCCATAACATCCGCTTAGCTATTAAAAAAAAACATCCGATCTGATGCTTGCCGTTTGATGGGGCAAAAAAAATGCTTCCCTGCATTTTTTTCTTCTTCCACTAGCTTACCCGCCTACCTTATGGACAACCGCGTCCCTTGGCGCAACCTCGCCCCCGGTATGGCCTTCCCCTGAGCCAGTGCGGCCTTGACCGCCGCCTTGTCGATCTGCACCACGGTGATGGTTTCGCTGTGCTTGTACTGCTGCGGTATCGCCTGTTCGTCGGTGATTTCCAATGATGCGGGGTTCTTGGCGATGGACAGCCGGAAGTACGGGCAGTCGATCTGGCTGATGCCGGTGTTTTCCATGCTGGCCTTAAGATAACCTTTCAGCCAGCCGGTGCGGTTTTCCAAGGCTTTGCGCCGTTTCGCCATCGCCGCTTCGGCGGCTTTGATGGCTTCGGCGGTGCTTTCCAGATTGCGGAGGCATTTGGCGACGTTGATGGCCTTGTCTTCCAGTCCGCCCGCCAAGCCTTCGAGGGTGTCATTGATGACGGTCAGCGGCACATCCGCTTCGGGGTCGGTCAGGAAGTCCAGTGCTTGGACATAGTTGTGGCTGAGTTGGTAGAGCGAGAGGTTCATGGTTGTTCTCCGGTATGTTTAAGAGGGGATGGGTTGTGTATAGCAACTGTTGGTTGGGGTGAGTCGGCACAATGCTGTTGGTTTGTGCCGCTGTTGGTGTTGTGGTTTGTTGGTTTTCTGCCTGTTGTTGGGCAATAGTCAAAAAGCCACCGCATCCCGCTGGCGTGCCGAGACGGCCTCCGCCCGGGCATATTCCTGAGCAGCCCATTTTTCGAGTTGGACGAGCAGCTCCTCGAACTGCTGCGGGTTCAGGTCTGCCAGCCCTTGCAGTTGCCAGGCCCTTTTCACCGAGGCTTCGACACGGCTGATGTCCAGGTGGTAATCGCGCACTTGCGCTTCCAGCAA
>CAJAWH010000137.1 GCA_903945605.1 uncultured Methylococcaceae bacterium
AAATGGCCATGATTAAAGACCACCACTTGGCTGGCCACTTCCATGGCTTCTTCTTGGTCGTGGGTGACAAAAATACTGGTGACATTCAAATTATGATGCAAATGCCGCAACCATTGCCGCAAATCCTTACGCACACTGGCATCCAATGCGCCAAATGGTTCGTCCAGCAACAGCACCGAAGGTTCCACCGCCAATGCCCGTGCCAAAGCAATGCGTTGGCGTTGGCCTCCGGACAATTGGTCGGGATAACGGTCATGTAGCCAGTCCAATTGCACCAATGCCAGCAAAGCATGAACTTTGGCGCGGATTTGCGTTTCTGTCGGGCGCAGTTTGCGGGGTTTGACGCGCATACCAAAGGCGATGTTTTCAAACACGGTCATGTGCCGGAACAGCGCGTAATGCTGGAACACAAAGCCAATGCCCCGGTCGCGGATGTCATGGTAGGTTTTGTCTTCGCCTTTCAGCAACACTTGTCCGCTATCGGGGCGTTCCAGACCGGCAATAATGCGTAATAAGGTGGTTTTGCCACAACCCGATGGCCCTAGTAGGGCGACCAATTCCCCTTCAGGGATTTCTAGGTTGATGTTGTCAAGCGCGGAAAAATTGCCGAAACGCTTGGAAATATTTTTAAGGATAATGCTCATAAAAAACTCCTGATCAATTATGCTGCCGGTTGCGCTGTTGTTGCCATTCCAAATAGGATTTGACCACTAATGTCACCACTGCCAGCACAGTCAATAGCGAAGCGGCGGCAAATGCGCCCACAGCATTGTATTCGTTATAAGTGGCTTCCACATGCAGGGGCAAGGTATTGGTCAACCCGGCAATGTGGCCTGACACTACCGACACTGCGCCAAACTCGCCCATGGCGCGGGCGTTGCACAGCACCACACCGTACAACAAGCCCCATTTGATATTGGGCAAGGTCACCCGCCAGAACATCGTCCAAGGGCCCGCGCCCATGGATAAAGCGGCCTCTTCTTCTTCGCTGCCCATTTCTTGCATCAGCGGAATCAGTTCCCTCGCCACAAATGGACAGGTGATAAACAAAGTGGCAAACACAATCCCCGGGACTGCGAAAATGATTTTTATATTGTGTGCTTGTAGCCATTCGCCAAACCAGCCGTGGGCGCCGAACAACAACACAAACAACAATCCGGCGGTCACTGGCGATACTGAAAATGGCAAGTCTATCAGGGTGGTGAACAAGCCTTTGCCGGGAAAATCAAATCGGGCAATTGCCCAAGCGGCGGACACGCCAAACACCACACTGAGCGGCAATGAAATGGCCGACACCAGCAAGGTCAGACGAATGGCCGCCAAGGCATCAGGGCTGCTGATTTGTTCTGCGTAAGCTTGCCAGCCTTTGGCAAAAGCTTGAAAAAAAATGCTGGCCAGCGGCAAACATAAAAACAGGCCCACCACTAACAAGGCTAAGGTCATCAGACAATAACGCACCCATAAAGGGTCTTGCAGGGCGGCTTTCGAGCTATTATGCATGGCCTGTCTCCTTAGGGTTGGCTGGCTGCGATACGGGACGATTGGACGGTTCGGTGCGCCTGAGCAAGGTCAGTTGTATTAAATTGATTATCAGCAACAACACAAACGAAACAACCAGCATGGTCAATGCTAATGCCGTCGCGCCGGAATAATCGTATTGTTCCAGTTTGGTGATGATCAGCAATGGGACAATTTCCGATACATAAGGCAAGTTACCGGCGATAAAAATCACCGAACCGTATTCGCCCACGCCACGGGCGAAAGCCATGCCAAAACCAGTGATGGCTGCTGGCAGCACGTTAGGGAAAATGATGTGGCGGAAAATTTGCCAGCGTGATGCCCCCATTGAGGAAGCGGCTTCTTCCATACTAGGGTCAATTTCTTGCAGCACCGGCTCAATGGTGCGGACAATAAACGGCAAGCCTATAAATATCAGCGCGACCACGATACCAGCGGGCTTAAAAGCGATTTTAACGCCCAATAAATGATTGAGCGGTTCGCCCAACAAGCCATTAGGCGCATATAGCGAGGCCAACACAATACCGGCAACCGCTGTGGGCAATGCAAAAGGCAAGTCGATCAGCGCGTCAAAAAAGCGCTTGGCTGGCAAACGGTAGCGCACTAAAACCCAAGCCAACACAAAGCCCAGCACCAAGGCAATCAATGCCGCTAACAATGCCGCGACAAAACTGACCCGAAAAGAGGCTTGCACCCGTTCGTTACCAATAATGTCAAGGTAGCCAGACCAGCTCAAGTGGGCATCAGGCTGCAAGATTTTAAACACTAAGGTGCTCAGCGGTATTAGCACCACCAAGCCCAGATACAGCAAAGAAAACCCCAATGCGGGCCGAAAACCCGGCAAGATATTGGTTTTGCTCATGATAACGTGTCCTGTTGAGGAATGAAGGAAGCGGGGGCAATATTGCACTAAACAGCAGAAGGGCGGGCCTTATCAAGACCCGCCCTGTTGGCCTAAGCGACTGTCAGTTAGCGTCCATATATTTGGTCGAAGACACCTTCATCGGCAAAATGGGTTTCCTGTGCCTTGTCCCAACCACCAAACTGGTCGATTTTAACCAGCTCCAATTTTGGAAATTGCGCGGCATATTTGGCAGCTATTTCTGCATCAGCAGGGCGGTAGAAATTTTTCGCGACAATCTCTTGGCCTTCTTTGCTGTACAAATAGGTAAGATATTCTGTCGCCACTTCGGTGCTGCCGTGTTTGCGGGCAATATCTTCCACCACTGCCACCGGCGGTTCTGCCAGCATACTGAGCGACGGCACTATAATCTCGTAATTGCTGTCGGCAAACTGCTGTTTGACCAAGTAGGCTTCGTTTTCCCAAGTGATCAGCACATCGCCAATTTCACGTTCAGCAAAGCTGGTGGTTGAACCCCGCGCACCAGTGTCCAGCACGGCGGTGTTTTTGTATAGTTTGGCGACAAATGCCTTG
Source organism: uncultured Methylococcaceae bacterium (assembly GCA_903945605.1). Taxonomy (GTDB): domain Bacteria; phylum Pseudomonadota; class Gammaproteobacteria; order Methylococcales; family Methylomonadaceae; genus Methylovulum. Next base: position 2,954 of record CAJAWH010000137.1, read on the forward strand.
GCGGCTTCTTCATTGCCGCCGTTGGCTTTGAGCGCGTAAGCCCAAGCTGCCAGATAGTTCCAACGCGCACCGCCGGATGTTTTGGGGTTAGGGGTCACCACACTGACACCGGATTTGACCAAATCACCCCAATCTTTAATTGCCAACGGGTTGCCCTTACGCACCACAAAAACAATAGTCGAGGTATATGGCGAACTGTTATTGGGCAACAGCGATTGCCAGTTTTCTGGGATCAATTTACGTTTGGCATACAGCTGGTTCACGTCATAGGCCAATGCCAAAGTGACCACATCCGCTTCCAAGCCATCCAGCACGGCCCGGGCTTGCTTGCCACTGCCGCCGTGTGATTGCCGTATGGCGACCTTTTCACCGTTATGAGTAGCTTGCCAGTGTTTGGCGAACGCTTCGTTATAAGCTTTGTACAGTTCGCGAGTGGGGTCGTAGGATACGTTAAGCAGCTCAACGTCCGCTTGTACCGGGCTTGCGCCGCCGATAGCCAGTGCCGTAGCCAAAATAAATTTGTAAAGATGTTTGTTCATAAGGCAAATTCCTTGTCAATTGGATTAAAACGATATTTGGAAGCGGGTTGCAAACACCCGTTCAGTTGGGCGGTTGCCGCCATGAACGCCATTGAAGCCGGCAAAAGCAACTTCCTCATAATCAGTCCGCACCAGCGCATAATTATTAAGATACCAGTTAGCCCCTAATGTCCAGGCAGTTGCCTGTCTGGCGGATTTAGTTGGGTCAGCTATCACCGAATGCGTGCCATTATCTACGGTCAACTGTGTCCATCGGGCGGCAAACTGCAAAGCCCCCCAACGACCTTCTAAAGGGCTAAAGGCTTGGATGGGTTTAATGGCACCAAAGCTGTTGTCTTCGCCGGTCACTACATAAGAAACGGTCACTTCTGAAGCGGTGTTATCTTGCCTGACCACTTTGCCAGCACCTTTGACCGTTTGTGAAGACATGGCATATTCAGCCATTGCCCCAAAAGGCCCCGCATACCAATAAGCTTGTGGATAAAGGCGGTAACTGTTACCTTCAGACGTTACCCCGGTATAGTCCAAGTATGTGTTTCTGCCGATAGGTGTTTGTAGGTTTTTCATACCCAGCTTAGACGGCTTGGACGCCGAACCTGCAATACCAAAACCAAAGCCATCCAGCCACGACACACTGGCATGTTGGAACGGATGGGCAAATAAACGCCCGACCAGCTCTTTATTGTCATTGGTATCACCAGCATTAAAATTTGGGTTACAGTCATCGCCACAACCGTTAAACAAACCCAGTTGGTAAGTAATGGCATTTTTGGCATCAATCGGCCCGGGCGTTTTTTCTGCGCCATAGCCGCGTACGCCAAAGCCACCATGCACTTGAATACCTACATCACGGTTGCTTGCCAAATAGGTTGGGAAGGCCCGTTCCAAGAAAACGGTATCGGAGTCGCCCTGCAAACGCTCTAAACTGAGAGCCGGTTTAAATTTCCCCACCAATAGGCTGGCGGCAGAATGGTAGGCGTAATCAATGTAGGCATCGGGCAAAATATCACCACCTACCGTTTGATCAGCATTGACCTTGCTGCCTGCGGCAAAATCAGGCATCAGCTTGTAATAAATGTCTTTATAGAGGAAGCCTTCAATCCATAGCCGAGCTTGCTTTAAATCCATGGAATCAATGCCTTTATTGGCGGTGTCTTCCCAGAAAAAACGGCCATCGGCTTGCACGGCACCGCGAATGCGTAGTTGGTGCTTGCCATCTGAAGAGGTGATTTTAAAACCGCTGTCCCCGGCATCGAACTTAGGCAGTTTTTTGAACGCTCCTGTGGTCACCTCATCCTGCACTTCTAGCTTGCGCTCTAAGGTGTTGACTTTACGGGTCAGTTTTTCCACTTCAGGACTGGGTGCGATAACCATCGGAGCTGGGGCAGGCGCAATGACGGCTTGTGCCTTGGTGGCGGGCTCCAATTTTTCCAAACGGCTTTCCAATTCGCGGATACGCCGCTCCATGGCTTCAATATCGGGCGCTGGTGCTGCTTGTGCAGATGGGCCAGCGATTAACAGCAAATTTATAACGCCTGCCAAGGCGGTCAATCGGAAGTTATGCATAATGTTCTCATAATAATGGCTGGCATCCGGCGATCCGGTCAGCCCGCTCATTGTTTGGGCGGGTTTTCTGATCTGACCAGCATCGTAGATACGGTAGCCAATCAGTTAAATTTAAAGGGGTAGTGGCAGCTCGTTGGTTAACGTTGCTATGAAGCCTGTCAGTTCTTGTCAAAACGCATTTTTTCCCTGCGCTCTATTTGCACCACCCGGCTTTCGTGGATGGTTATTTCCACTGAACCATAGCGGATATTTTGTAAAGCATTAATAATTTGTTTGGTAATATCGACGAGTTGCTGCGCGTCATGGTTTTTTTTAATATCGGATACCATCACCTGATGCCCATAAAAGTAGTGCTATTGACTGACGTTATGCGGTAACGTCGTGAATTTTCCCGTTCCACCGTGCTTATCCAACAGGAGATGGGGTTGGTCTGACCGAACAGACCGCCAAGCAAGCTCTTGTAGAAAGTTAAACGGGCTGCAATCACTTGGAGGCTACTATAGCAGCCACTTAATAGAATATTTAATGATATGTTAAGATATGTTTATCTAAAATAGTTATATCAACATACCTGACCACAGGCTGATGAAACTGCACCAATTACGTTATATCCGCGAAGTGATGCGCTGTAAGCTGAATATATCGCTGGCGGCTGAAGCTTTGCATACTTCACAATCAGGCGTTAGCAAACAAATCCAGCTATTGGAGGAGGAACTTAACCTGCATATTTTTTTGCGTAATGGCAAACGACTGTCCGGCGTGTCCGAATCAGGCAAAATTATCTTGGGGTTGTCCGAGCGTATTTTGCGTGATGTCAACAATATCAAGCAGGTGAGCGAGGAGTTCCGAAAAAAAGAAGCGGGCATGCTCAGCATTGCCGCTACCCATACCCAAGCCCGTTACCGTTTGCCTAGCGTGGTCACTGCTTTTATGGCGCGATTCCCCGAGGTAAAATTAAACATCCACCAAGGCAACCCCACCCAAGTGGCTGAACTGGTTGCCAACGGCGACGCGGATATTGGCATTGCCACTGAATTTATCAATACCAACAACAAATTGCTGTGCCTGCCCTGCTATGAGTGGAACCGTTGTGTGATCGCCCCGCATGGCCATCCGGTGTTTGCATGCGGCCTATTGACACTGGAAAAAATCATTGCTTATCCACTGATCACTTACGATTTCAGCATCACCGGCGGCTCACTGGTTAACCGTGTGTTTAGCGAGGCGGGGCTGGAACCCAATATTGTGCTGACCGCGATTGATGCGGATGTGATAAAAACTTATGTCAATTTGGGTTTGGGTATTGGCTTGCTGGCATCACTGGCTTACGATGCGGGGCGGGATGAGCATTTGGGGATGATCGATGCCAGCCATTTGTTTCCGGCCAGCACGACTTATTTAGGCTTGCGCCGGGATGCTTATTTACGCGGTTATCTTTATGCGTTTATTGAATTGCTGGCACCGCAATTTGACCGGCAGGCGGTCGATCGGGTGTTGATGGCGTAAATGGGAGGATAGCCATAAATCGTTGGCATTTATGGCTATAATTAAAACTAAGGCGGCGTTGCTAGTCTCGCCGTTTAGCAAGCCAGTTTGCAAAACCAACGGCGAATTGCGTTTTGAGCTGGCTTTGCAATAGTTTTGCCCACTGGTAAGCAGATGTTCCAATCACTTTCTGATGCGCCCATTGCAGCCATCGGTTGACGGTGGTGTAAATAAGCTGCAGCAGTGGAAAAGTCAAAAGTTGCGGCTTGGTCAATGCAAATACCCGGGCAATCAACACAGTACCTAATAATTTTGCCAACAGTTCCAGCAAAATGCCTTGTAGCACTAAGCCATGAATGAGCAACTCAATGGCAACAAGATTGATCGGCATAACAATGAGCAACGGGATGCTGAACGCAGCCAGTGCCTTATTTGGCGATGCTTGGCACAGCCATTGCTCAACACCCCCCAGATTCAGCCAGCGCACCAGCAGTTGCCCAAAGACGGTTAGGCCATCCCATAGCCATTCCTCAAAAATAAGGAAAACGGCCAACATCGAAAGCAGTATTTTTTTCATCAGCGGATCAAGTTAGGTGTTGACACGGTATTGTAGGCTTGAATGGCGGGATTACCATGCCTATCAGCCTTTCGGGTGATACGTCCGTCACTAAAAAGATACGCATGACCGCCCATCAATGCGCAGCAGCACGGACATTTGCTGAAAGCTATTTTTATAGGCTTTGCGGATTTGTTCAATGGCTTGGTTGCTTTTGTTACTGAATGGGTAAAGCAATAGCACTACTTTTGATGCTTCCTGAATAATAGTGCCGCCTGTTGAAGCCCTAAATTGCCCTTTAGCGGCCAATACCGTCAAGCCAGCGGGGAAGCGGGGCGTTATTTCGGTGTCCACAAAATGCTGGAACGTTTGCTCGGATAGGATGTCCCCATTGGCTTGCGATAAACCGAAGATAAGCTCAGTCCTTGCAAGCATTTTGCCGTGCAGTTGTTGCTTGCAAAAAACCGCCGCACCGATAGCCGTATGCGCTATTGTCCGGGCATCGGCTGCACTGCCATAGGACAAACCACTTGCCAGAACAAGCAATGCAGGGAGGTAACGTATCACGATAAATGGCATCGGTAAAAATTCCCGATCTTTAGGAAAGCACTTAATCAGGGTAGCCTAGCACCAGCAGTAACATTCTTTGCCAGAACATCACCGCTGCTGCCAGGCCTTACAAAGGCTACATTACATGCACAACAGTGTTGCCAATGCCTAATAAATGCAACTGGATTTCGGTGTCGTGGGTGAAAAACAGTTGGCTCGCCACCACACCTTTGCTGGTGACAATGTCCACTTCCGTACCGATGCCTTGGTAGGCTTTTTCGGTGATGGACTCGCCCGCCAAGTTGATTTGCGACAAATTCAAGTCCGTTATTTGGCTGTTCTCGGTGAGCGTTGCCAGCAAGGAAGTGGGCATGATTTCAATCAGGCTGCTGTGCACACCGCCTAAGGACAAGCTGTTGATGTTGGCAACAGCATCTTTCACCGACAACAGATAAGGTGATGTGATGGCGTTCAGAACAGCCAAGTCGTTGGTCACTTGTGTGGTGCTTAATGACAAGGTCGGTGTGCCTTTGTCGGTCAAAACGATGCCGGACAGCTTGTTGATAGTGCTTTCCAGGCTGTTGAGGCTGGCGCTGACATTGGCTGCACTGTCCACCACGCCAATAGCGGTGACATTGATGTTCTTGATATCCGTAGCCACATTCGCAGCCGTTTCGCCGCTGATGCCCAAGCTGTACGGAGAGCTGATCTTAGCCAGCACTGCCGCATCGGCGGCATATTGACTGGCAGTCAGTGCCGTAGCGGGGATGCCGCCGTCAGTGAGGCTTATAGCTGCAATGGACGCTGACAACATATTGATGTTAGCTATGTTTGATAGGACATTGCTTAATGTGTCGCTGATGCTGATGGTTAGGCTGTTGTTGTTGCTATTGCCAGAATCAAACGTGTCGTGGGCCAACACAGCCACTAATGATTGCAAAGCCGCAGTGTTGGCGGCAACATTGGCTGCCGTATCGCTGATAGTGATGACTAGCTTGTTGTGGTTGAAGTAGCCTGAATCATAGGTGTCTTGGGCCAGTGCCGCCGCCAGCGATTGCAAAGCCACTGTGTTAGCGGCAACATTGGCTGCCGTGTCACCAATGGAGATGGCCAGCTTGTTGTTGTTAAGGTAGCCAGAATTATAAGTGTCTTGAGCCAGTGCAGCAGCGAACGACTGCAAAGCCGCAGAGTTGGCGGCAACATTCGCTGACGTGTCACTGACCGTGGCGGTTAGCTGGTTGTTGTTGTAGATACGCGTGGCTGACCCATAAGTGTCTTGCGCCAGCCCCGCCGCCAACGACTGCAAGGCAATGGCGTTGCCAGCAATATTGGCTGCCGTGTCTTTGATGGCGAAGCTTAAGCTGTTGTTGTTGCCAGTGCTATAAGTGTCTTTGGCCAATCCTGCCGCCAGCGCATTCAAGGCCACCCCGTTGGCGGCGATATTGGCTGCCGTATCACTGACGACAAACGCCAGGTAGTTGATGTTTAGGTTATGGCCAGCACCATAAGTCGCTTGGGCAAACCCTGCCGCCAGTGTCTGCAAAGCTACTGTGTTGGTCACGAAATGAGCCGCTGTGTCGCTGATGGTGATACCTAGATGATTACGGGTGAAACCAGCACCATAGGTGGCTTGTGCCAGCCCTGCCGCCAACGACTGGAGAGAAACGGTGTTGGCCACAACATTGGCCACTGTGTCGCTGATTGTCAGGATAATACTGTTGTTATCGCTGTTTCCAGAGCTATAAGTGTCTTTGGCCAACCCCGCCGCCAATGTATTTAAAGCCACGGCATTGGCGGCAATATTGGCTGCTGTGTCGCTAAGGATAAGGGTCAGGCTGTTGTTGTTGCCCACCCCATAGGTGTCTTTGGCTAGCCCTGCCGCCAGTGTATTCAATGCGGCGGCATTAGCGGCAATATTAGCCGCTGTGTCGTTGATGGTTAAAAGCAGGCTGTTGTTGTTGCTCGTGCCATAAGTGTCCTTGGCCAGCCCCGCAGCCAGTGCATTCAATGCCGCAGCATTGGCTGTGGCATTGGCAGCCGTGTCGCTGATGATGAAGGTCAGGCTGTTGTTGTTGCCCGCACTATAGGTGTCTTTGGCCAACCCCGCCGCCAGAACCAGTAGGGCTGCATTGTTGGCAGCCACATTGGCGGATGTGTCGCTGACAATGAGGATTAATTTATTGTTGTTATGGGAAATGGAACCAGCACTATAGGTATCTTTGGCCAGCCCTGCCGCCAGCGACTGCAAAGCCACGCCACTGGCAGCGATATTAGCTGCCGTATCGTTGATGGTGATGGTTAAGCTGTTGCTGTTATTGATGCCTGAACCTGAACCATAAGTGTCTTTGGTCAATCCTGCCGCCAACGATTGCAGGGTGCTGCTGCTGGCGGCGACATTGGCTGCCGTGTCGCTGATGGCGAGTGCCAAGCTGTTATTGTTAGCGCTGCCCGCACCATAGGTGTCTTTAGCCAGCCCTGCCGCCAATGCCAGCAAGACGGCGGTGTTGGCAGCAACATTGGTCGCCGTGTCGCTCAGAGTGAAGGCCAAGCTATTGCTGTTGCCGTTGCCAGCACCGAAGGTGTCTTGGGCCAGCCCCGCAGCCAGTGCTTGCAAGGCTGAGATATTGGCGGCGGCGTTGACGGCTGTGTCGCTGATGGTGATGGAAAAATTGCTGTTGTTGCCGCTACCCGCACTATAGGATGCCTTAGCTAGCCCGGCCGCCAATGATTGCAAGGCAACGCTATTGGTAGCGACATTAGTGGCCGTGTCGGTCAGCGTGATAATTATTTTGTTGTTATTGGCTGCACCAAAACCAGTGCTGAATGTGTCTTTGGCTAGCCCCGCCGCCAACGATTGCAAAGCCAAGGCATTGGCGGCGACATTGGCTGCCGTGTCGCTGATGATGATGGTCAGGCCGTCACTGGCTTGCGCCAGACCCGCCGCCAGCGACTGCAAAACCACCGCACTAGCGGCGACATTAGCTGCCGTGTCGCCAATAATAAAGGTCATGCGTTTACTGGTTTGGGCTAGAGTGACCGCTTGCTTCGCTAATGCAGCCGCATTGGCGGCAATATTGGTTGCTGTATCATAGACGCTGGTGAAGGCTTCAAGGCTACCGTTATAGTAGGTTTTGCTGGCTAACGCGAGCAAGTCCGCCGCGCTCAGCGACTGGGAAAATACGCTTTGATCACCTTGCAAAGAGACAATCTGCGCCCCCAAAGCCACCAGTGCATCGGCATTGGCGGCTATATTGGCGTTACTGTCTTGGATAATGATGGAGGCGGTTGAGGTCTTGGCGTAGACTAGAGCCTGGGCTACGGTCAGGGTGACAGGTGCGGTCATGGGTAGTTCCTCGGTAATAATGGTTTTAGGGGGATTGGCTGTGTTCACGCATCCCTGATTCAATCTTGAACGGGCTTTACAGAGGGACTCAGCCCCATTGACCACCCAAAATAGGTCAAGATGAAACAGGCCGTCCATCAGACAAAAACCATTATCTTACTAAAGCCGTGAAAAGCCGGTAAGCCGTGCTATCCACGCAGGGCGACGCGCCCTGTCTGCCAAAGCCGTATTCAGATTTGGTTTCTCTCAGATGGAACGCTATTAAAGATGATTTTAGCCTAAACAAAGCTTTGTTCAAACACAAACCGCTAAAATTTATGAAAAAGCCCATTATTTTGTATGGCTGGCATGACCGTTTTTCAGAGCCTGCCTAAGTTGGTCGGCACTCACTTGATAACTGAAATTGTGCAAAAATAAGTCGTGTAGGGGCAGTTCGTGCCCCTAAGCTAACCCCCTTGAGCATTCATCAAGCACGGGCCCTAATAACATCAACAGCCCTGCTAATCCTTGCCAAGGTTTTCTCCCGACCCAGCAATGCCAAAGTTGCATCAATGGCAGGTGACACACCAGAACCACACACGGCTACGCGCAACGGTTGCGCCACTTTGCCTAAGCTCAAACCTAAGCTTTCCGCCAGATTGATAATCACTTGATGCAAGCTCTCGCTTTGCCAGTCACTTAATTCAGAAAATTGCCCGTGCAGTTGGGCTAACACTTCATCAGAACCTACCGTGAAATTTTTCTTGGCGGCTTTCTCTTCATAACCGTCAAATTCCTTATAGAAATATTCACTGGCAGCGGCCATTTCCACTAAAGTTTTACAGCGCTCGCGCTGTATTTTCACCACTTCGGTCAAGCAGGGGCCGGTGGACGGATCAATGCCCAGTTGGGCAATATGCCAAGCCAAATGTCGGGCGACCAAGGCCGGATCACTGTTCATGATGTAATGGTGGTTAAGCCACAGCAATTTGTCCATGTTGAAAGCCGATGCCGAGCCATTGACATCCGCCAAGTCAAAATACTGCACCATTTCTGCAATGGAAAACACTTCTTGGTCGCCGTGTGACCAGCCCAGGCGCACCAGATAGTTCAACAGCGCTTCCGGCAAGTAGCCGTCATCACGGAACTGCATCACGCTCACCGCGCCGTGGCGTTTGGACAGACGCGCCCCGTCCGCGCCCAAAATCATGGGCAAATGGGCATACTGCGGTACGCTGGCCCCCAGTGCTTGCAAGATGTTCATTTGTCTGGGAGTGTTGTTGATATGGTCATCACCGCGGATGACATGGGTGATCTGCATATCCATATCATCAACCACTACGGTCAGGTTATAGGTGGGTGAGCCATCACTGCGGGCAATCACCAGATCATCCAGTTCTTTATTGGCGACGACAATTTCACCTTTCACCAAATCATCAATCACCACCACGCCGTCTTGTGGGTTTTTAAAGCGCACCACGGCTTCCTGCTCTGGTTTATGGTTGCCGATATGGCGGCATTTGCCGTTATAACGCGGCTTTTCTTTGTTGGCCATTTGTTCGGCGCGTAATTGCTCCAGCTCGTCTTTGCTACAAGTGCAGTAGTAAGCATGGCCCTGTTCCAGCAATTGCCCAATAATGGCATGGTAACGGTCAAAGCGTTGGGTTTGGTAATAAGGGCCTTGGTCGTAATCCAGCCCCAGCCATTCCATACCTTGCAGAATGGCATCCACCGATGCTTGGCTGGAGCGTTCCAGATCGGTGTCTTCAATCCGCAAAATAAAAGAACCGCCATGTTTGCGGGCATACAGCCAAGAGAACAAGGCGGTGCGGGCGCCGCCCACATGCAAGTAACCGGTGGGGCTGGGGGCAAAACGGGTGGTGATGGTCATGATAGTGGTTTCTGCGTTCAGTCAATAACAGTCAGGCCGCCCATATAAGGCTGCAAGGCTTCAGGGATACGGATAGTGCCATCGGCATTTTGATAGTTTTCCAAAATGGCAATCAAGGTGCGCCCTACGGCAAGGCCGGAGCCGTTCAGGGTATGCGCCAATTCCGGTTTGCCGGTTTCGGGGTTGCGCCAGCGGGCTTGCAGGCGGCGTGCTTGGAAATCCTTGAAATTGCTGCATGAGGAAATTTCCCGATAAGTGTTTTGGCTAGGCAACCAGACCTCCAAATCGTAGGTCTTGCTGGAAGAAAAGCCGGTATCGCCTGCACACAACAGCATTTTGCGGTACGGCAAATTGAGTTTTTGCAGAATGGCTTCGGCATGTTGGGTCAGCGTTTCGTGCGCCTGTTCGGAATCTTCTGGCTTAACAATTTGCACAATCTCCACTTTTTCAAATTGATGCTGGCGTATCATACCGCGCACATCGCGCCCATAAGCCCCGGCTTCGCTGCGGAAACAGGGGCTATGGCAAGCAAACTTAAGCGGTAAGTCTTTGGGGTCTATGATCACATCCCTGACAATATTGGTGACCGGCACTTCGGCGGTAGGGATAAGATAAAGCACTGGGTCAGCATTGGTTTTAAACAGGTCATCGGCAAACTTGGGCAACTGTCCAGTGCCATATAGGCTATCGGCATTGACCAAAAACGGCACATAGGCCTCTGTATAGCCGTGTTCGTTGGTGTGGGTGTCCAACATCAATTGGATTAATGCCCGTTGCAGCCTTGCCAACACCCCTGTCAACACCACAAAGCGGCTACCGGCAATTTTTGCACCCAATTCAAAATCCATGGATTTCAGCTGCTCACCCAAGTCCACATGGTCTTTAGGTTCAAAAGCAAATTGCGGCAGGTCGCCCCAGCGGCTGATTTCCACATTGGCTTCTTCACTTTTGCCATCAGGAACAGATGCATCCAAAATATTGGGGATACCTTCCATCAAAGTGGTCATGGCAGTTTGGATGTCAGTCAATTCCGCTTCAGCGGCTTTTAGCTCATCGCCCAAATGCTGCACTTGATCGAGCAAAGGCTGCACGTCCTCGCCCTTGGCTTTTGCCTGACCAATTGCTTTGGAGCGGCTGTTGCGTTCGTTTTGCAGCTCTTGGGTCTTAATTTGGATATCTTTACGCCGGGTTTCCAGTGCGCTGTAAGCGGTCGGATCAAAGTTAAATGAGCGTCGGCTTAATTGGGCGGTGACGTAGTCAAGCTCGGTTCTGAATAATCGCGGGTCTAGCATGGTGGTGGTTTACCTTGTTATAACAAAATTTAAAAGTCGAGGCAGTGGGCGGTAATTGCGTCGGTGTCTGGTGCCGTGGCTATAGTTGCTTGCTGGCATACACGCTTAGCCAGATAATCGAAAGGCACAACAAGCTGTTGCCAATGAAAATGGCGGGCAATAACGGGTTGCTGAAGGCAACGCCTTGTTCCAGTAAAAACAAAATCAGGTACAAGCCCGATAAGGTCAAATAAATGCCGATCATAAGTATTATCAGGGTGGCGCGGAACTCCGCCGCCAAAGGCACTTTTTGCATTAGGATAGCGGCAACAATACCCATCAAAAATGCACAGATGGCATTGACTACCATCAGCGAATAAGGGATGGTGCCGCCATGCCAATAGATAACACCATCGGAATAGCGGTATACCGCCCTGCCCAACAACAAGCCCAGCCAAACCGCAAACAGGCAACCGCCGACATTGGCCAAGGTGTTCGTGGCGGCCTTGCCCAAATTGCCCTGCTCAATCAACAACAGGGTTTCCAACGAAAAAGAAGAGAACGTGGTGAACGCGCCCAGCAAGCCCACCAAAATGGCGGCCCGATATTCAACACCGATAGCGATACGCTGCAAAATCAGTGTTTCACTGAGCAGCCCCATCAGAAAAGACCCTGACACATTGATAGCCAGTGTGCCATAAGGAAAATCCCGCCCTAACCAACTGTACAGGCCGGTTGACATCAGAAACCGCAACACCGCACCGCAAGCGCCGCCCAAGGCAATGACCACTAACTGGTTCATGGCAGCCTGATGAAATGCTCACGGTAATAGCACAGCTCTTCAATGGATTCGAGGATATCATCGAGGGCCTGATGCTTAGCTTCCTTGTTGAAACCCGCTTTCACCGCCGGGGCCCAACGCGCCGCCAGCTCTTTTATAGTGGAGACATCCAAATTGCGGTAATGGAAATAGGCTTCCAATTGCGGCATATAGCGGTTCAAAAAACGCCGATCCTGACCAATGGTATTGCCGCACATCGGCGAAGTTTTGGCAGGCAACCACTGCTTGAGGAAAGCCAAGGTTTGCTGTTCCGCTTCCGCTTCGGTGATAGTGGATGCCTTGACCCGTTCAATCAGGCCGGACTGGCCATGATGCTTTTGGTTCCAATCATCCAT